>CANEUJ010000060.1 GCA_947441745.1 Neisseriaceae bacterium
GGAATTATTACCTTTTGAATCGGTTTATTAATTATAGTTTTATCCTCATCTAAATATGTTGTATATACAACATATCCTAAAGCACTTAAAATAAAAGTAGCAACAACACGCTTAAAGTTTTTTATCTTCCGAGCTGAAGTTGATTCAATTAAACATTTATTAAAATGTTTATTTAATTTATCTTGTTGCCAAAATATCTCATCCGATGTATATGACAATATTAAGATATTGGGAATTAAATACTTTAAATTCTTTTCTTTAGTAGATCTTAATTTATTCTCAAATAAAGGCATCTTTATTAACTGCCTTAAATGTGATATATTGATATCAATTCTATTATCAATCAATGCCATAAATTCATTAGAGTGCACCTGTGCAGAATTTGGGACTGATTGCTTGATAAACTCACTTAATTCAGAGTGTTGGGTTTTTGTTAAATTAGACATTACATCGGTCAAGAGTTTTTCATTACTATAAGCATCATCTAATATCTCAAAAATATCAAAAAACTGACCGCTAACTTCAACAGGTAAATATAGAGTCTCTATATCATGCTTAGATGCTTTTTCATAAATAGATGTTCTTACCATATCTATCTTTGCAACATACTCCCCCTCATCAGGACAGATTGTTCCATTTAGAAGAACAATATATCCATAAAGATCATATTCAAGAGGCTTACCATCTTCATCAAATTCACCAGCATTTTTAAATTTAAAACATATTATCGAGTTAGAATATTCATTAGATAACCCTGAAGCCTCAATAATATATTTACCAAATGATGCAACTTTCTTTATTTTGTTTAATTCCTCCTTACGACAAAAACCCCAAGTATTAATAACTTTAATATTACAAAACATATCGTTTTTAGTATCTTTAGTTAATTTTGAAATATTTATAGAACGCTTACCTTCATCTGGAATCTGCCAAAACATTCCAGTTGCAAAAATAAGCCCACTCTTTTTTACTAACTTCATTTTGTATCTACATATTCACTACGCGAGGGGTTACTAATATAACCATTCTGGTTCTGCTCTTATTAGCATTCACTCCCCCACCTAGGAGCCATGAATAAGGGCTACCAACTCCAGTATTAGTAATTGCTTGTGTCTCTGAATCAAAACCTGTCACCACAAAACAATCCCCCGAACGAATAACTGCTTTTTGCATTAGATTGCGTTGTAATGTCTCTGGTAATTGAATACTTGCTCCTTGAGATGTAAACTGAGATATTTGTTTCAAAGATGAAATATTAATTGATAATTGCATAAATACCGTACCATCAGTTTGTATCACTGGTAGTACATTTAAACTAATACCTGTAGTAATTTGCCCAGGAGTAAGTGCGGTTTGACTCCCCACTTGAGAAGTTTGAGTGGTTGTAGTTGATGCCAAATACCCTTGTTGATCTACAAACTGTACAGGAACTGGTTGGTTTGATAAAGTAGTTACTGCAGTACTTGTTACTAAAGATGTTTTTGATAAAGTACTTAATGCATTAATAACTAAATTACTACCTGATAAATCACCTGAATTAGCTGTTACAGTAAAAGCTTGAGTTGTAGCCGATGGCACAAAAACTGGAGAAGGTTTAAATGTAGCTGTACCTGCTGTAGATGAAATGGCTTGCCCATTTATACTAAAATTTGCATCAGTTCCTTTAAGTATTAGTCCCCAATTAATTCCATAATTATCAGTTGCATTTACATCAACACTTAAGATTTGAATATCAACCTGTACCTGACGACTCATAATATCATTTTGATTTTTAATATATCTATCTACTCGCATTATTACTGATGGTTTATCTGTTACCGTTATAGATGAAGTTGATGGGCTTACATTAAATTTCCCACTTTTTGATAAGATATTTTTAACCCCATCTTGTAGATTAGTCCATAAACTATTTGTTAAATTGAATGCTATATTTTGCGTCGTGGATTGTTGAGATTGTGCTTGTGATTGCCCTGTAGATCCTCCTCCACCTCCGCTACCGCCTCCAGTAGAAGAACCACTTGCTCCACTTTGAGATTGAATACCAGTGTTATTATTTATCTGATTTTGTACCTGAATATCTCCAGGAATATTTTTAACTGGCCAAGTTTTAGTCTCTGTATCAGATAAAATTATTTTTCCATCTCGATAAGTCCAACTTAAATCACATCTGGCAGCAATAGAATTTAGTAAATCAATTAAATTTCCATCCTGCTGAGTTATCCTAACTTCACTACAATTATCACCTGAGTTATATTGAGTACCAGATAAATCCAAAATGGTTGGAACTTTAGTTAATTCAGTTAATCCATTTGAAATTGACTTCATGCCATAAAACTGTTTATCAATCTGAATTTGATTATTAAAAACTGGTGGTAGAAAATCAGCATTAGTTTCCATGATTACCTGATTTCCAAAATAACCAGTTGAAGAATGATCAACAAAGTTATTTTTTTGAATTGATTTTGCTTCTGATAACTTATTAGTTGCAGAAATAATTCCTGACTCAGTTTGCCCAATCGAGTTTTTAACATCACCTGGCAAATGAGTAACTCCACATGATGCGGTTAAATTCACTAAGGTATAAATTGTTGAAAGTTTTAAGGTTTTTTTACTAATCATGCCATCTCTCTATTTACTTGTTACTGGTGAATAAACTTCTAACACGTGATTACTATCATGCATTACTGCCATTAATGGCATTTCTGAATGTTGTGTTGCCTTAAGAACTTCATTAATTGCACTTTCAAAGCTCCCACTTATTGCCCAAGCTGTATCTATTGGATAGTCAGCTTTTACATTCCACACTAGTTGCCAACTCTTAATATTGCACCACTTGGTAAATGCCCCGCGAAGAGTTTTATCTTTAGGAGCCATAGACCATACGACATTATTACCCGCCACTATAGATTTTGGAATAATCGGAGAGATTGCATTAAACAATACAACTTTATCTTGAAATTTCCATTTATAGCCTAATTTTGGAGAAGTTTGATTTAATAAATCAGTAAGTGTACCGCTATCAAGATAAATATAAACAGGATCAACTTTCACTGCTGATTGACTCACTAATTTTGCACTCAAATTATTGACACTATTTATTTCATTAATTAATTCATTTATATTATTAAACTTATGTTTAATAGTAATTTTGGTATCTAGTATATCTGGATCATTTAATTCTAAATTATCCAAACTATATAACATATCTGGATTATCAATTATGTTGCTTCTAGCATTTGATACCGTCGATAAAGATATTAGTATCCATGTAAATATAATTCTAAATATCATTTTAACTACCATTATCTAACAAAGTTTGTTTGATTTTATCAATACCATATTGCGTCTCAGCACTAGTAATGCGTGATTTGATAACGTCACTAAATGCTTCAAGTGCCTTATTTATATTATTTGTAGTATCGTTCAAAAACATTTGTAATTCATTTTCTACCGATTTGTTTATTTGCTTACGCTCATTAAGATACTCATCTAGCTGATTTATATATATCTTTTTATCTTCAATTTCTTGCTTATATTTTTCACTAGGCTCAAAGTTGTATTGCTTAGTAAGAATATCCAAGATATTTTTACTAACTAAATTGCTTATATTCTCTATAAATTGTGTATCTTTGACAATTCGCTTAGTAACTTCATTTATTGCAACTTGCGAATTATTCTCTGAATTTTGAATAGGAAAAATAGCTTTATCTTCCTTTGAATTAAGTAATTTTTTTAACATAATAAACTCCATTAATAATTAATCCATACTAAAACATATTTGGTATTTTTGGCATCAGTACCAAGCTCTGGTTTGGATACTGATACTCCATGTATATCTAATATGCCATAAATTTTGTTAGCTACATTTTTGGCATTTTGATTAAAGTAACTAATTTTGACCAAGCTTTTTTTATTACTACTATATATAATTGATTTAATCCGTGGATCATCAATAGTAACCTCTTCATCAATTAATAAATCAAATTTCATAACTATGGATTGCTTCGAGGTATTGGTAACTTCTATAGCACTAGCAAATGAAACCCAACATAAAAAAACAATAATAAAACGCATCAAATCTCTCACTTACTTTGAATTTGTATTTTCAGGAACAATTGTATAATATGATTTTGAGGTTTTTTTGCGTAATATACGCAAAAAATGAGGTAAATAGCCACCGAGAGCTTGGGATTATTAGTAAAAAATAATTTATTATGAATCAAGTTTTTGGGATTGTAACTTAATAAGAAATAATAGCATGACCTAGGACGATCAATGCTTTAAAGAGGTTTTAGTTAGAATGAAGAAGTTTGGTGGCGGTATTGATATCGCCTGATAGCAGCAAATCTGATACACTAAGAGCCTTATCAATGCTATTGTCTATTGAGATTTTTTCGTCCAATAACGGCTTTTTAAGAACATAATCAGCTACTTTATTTCTATCTCCTGGATGACCAATACCGAGTCTTAAGCGCAGGTATTCTTTTCCAATTACGCTATCAATATCTTTAAGACCATTATGCCCACCATTGCCACCTCCTAATTTAAGCTTAGCTACTCCAGATGCAAAATCAAGTTCATCATGAGCTACCATTATCTCACTAGGTAAGATTTTATAAAAACCAGCTAACGCAAGAACCGATTTTCCAGATAAATTCATATATGTTTGTGGCTTTAAAAGATATATATCACGATTCTGGTAGTTAAACTTACCTAGCACCCCAAAGAATTTACTTTCATTTGCCAAATTAGCCTTATATTTGCTTGCTAACTCATCAACAAACCAAAACCCAGCATTATGCCGGGTATTTGAATAAGCAGATCCAGGATTACCAAGACCAACAATTAAACGAATTAAACCCATCTAATCGACCTGTAATATCGCCAAAAATGCAGTCTGTGGAATCTCTACATTTCCTACTTGCTTCATTCGTTTTTTACCAGCTTTTTGTTTTTCAAGAAGCTTTTTCTTCCGTGATATATCACCACCATAACATTTAGCTAGTACGTTTTTACGCATGGCTTTCACAGTCTCACGCGTCAAAATATTAGCTCCAATAGCAGCTTGAATCGCGATATCAAACATCTGTCTTGGTATTAACTCACGAAGTTTAGCAGCTAATTGTCGTCCACGATATACCGAGTTTGCCCTATGTACAATTAACGATAGTGAATCAACTTTTTCACCATTAACTAAAATATCCAATTTAACCAAATCCGATGCCTGAAACTCTTTAAATTCATAATCAAAAGATGCATAACCACGAGATACCGACTTCAATTTATCAAAAAAATCAAGCACCACTTCATTTAAAGGCATATCATAGTTAACCATGACTTGACGCCCCATATACTGCATATTGGTTTGAACGCCACGTTTTTCATTACATAAAGTAATTACTGAACCCAAATAATCATTCGGCACCAAGATATTTGCATTAATAATTGGCTCGCGAATTTCTTCAATTTTACCAGGGTCAGGCATCCGTGATGGGTTTTCAATTTCTATTACATTACCACCCTTTTCTACAATCTGATACACAACGGTTGGAGCAGTTGTAATTAAATCCATATCAAATTCACGCTCTAAGCGTTCTTGCACAATCTCCATATGAAGTAATCCCAAGAAACCACAACGAAACCCAAACCCTAAAGCTTGTGATACTTCTGGCTCATAATGCAAAGACGCATCATTAAGTTTTAGCTTTTCTAAAGAGTCACGTAGTGACTCATAATCGTGTGACTCTACTGGATAGAGACCCGCAAATACTTTGGGCTGAATTTCTTTAAATCCAGGTAATATTGTATCGGCAGGGTTATTTTCTAGAGTAATAGTATCCCCTACCTTTGCCCATTGTAGCTCTTTAATACCAGCAATTACAAAACCTACTTGACCTGCTGATAAACTTGGCTTAGTCACAGATTTTGGTGTAAATACACCAACACTTTCACACCAAAAATTTGCATTATTACTCATTAGTTTTATTTTATCTTTAGGTTTTAGTGTTCCATCAACTACTCGCACAAGCATTACAACGC
Organism: Neisseriaceae bacterium; assembly: GCA_947441745.1. GTDB lineage: Bacteria > Pseudomonadota > Gammaproteobacteria > Burkholderiales > UBA11063 > Aquella. Next base: position 6,040 of record CANEUJ010000060.1, read on the forward strand.
CAACATAGTTATCAAACCAAGAGTCAACTATCAATGCTTTTAGAGGTTTATTAACATCTCCCTTTGGAGCAGGTATCTTTTTAATTACTAATTCAAGCACATCTTCAAGTCCCAAGCCAGTCTTAGCTGAACAATGAACTGCATCCATAGCATCTAAACCAATTATGTCTTCAATCTCTTGACATACTCGGTCAGGCTCTGCTGAAGGTAAATCAATTTTATTAAGCACTGGCAGAACCTCAACCCCTAGGTCAATCGCAGTATAGCAATTAGCAACAGTCTGAGCCTCAACCCCTTGGGATGCATCAACAACGAGAAGAGCCCCTTCACAAGCTGATAAGGATCTTGATACCTCATAAGAAAAATCTACGTGCCCTGGGGTATCAATTAGATTAAGATTATATATTTGCCCATCACGTGCTTTATAGTTAAGTGCTGCTGTTTGAGCCTTAATAGTGATACCACGCTCTTTTTCGATATCCATTGAGTCTAGCACTTGAGTATTCATCTCTCGCTTATCAAGTCCACCACAAAACTCAATAAATCTATCCGCTAATGTTGATTTACCATGATCTATATGGGCAATGATTGAGAAGTTTCGTATATTTTGCATCTTATCCTAACTATAATTAATTAAGGACTTCATAATTAAGCCCTACTTCATGTAATACTTCAAAAGCCTTCTGTAACTGACTATTGTCACCTTTTAACTCAATAAGCATCTGACCAAATGGAGTATTTTTAATACGTCCAAGCTCTCCTTTTAGGATACTAAATATCATTCCTGAATGACTAGAAACTCTGCTTAATATTGGCTGAAATGTCTGCTCTCCAAGGAATGATACGATAACTAAATGATTGGTGTCGGTTTTACGAAATTTATAAAAGTCTGAAACCTGCTCTAAATATTTATTAACCTCTTCTTCTATAATAAGTTTTCTGGTTAACTCATGTCTAGGATGTAAAATGATATCAACAGTATTACGGCATTCAATAATGCTACCATTATCAATAACGGCAACTCTATCGCAGATTTTTCTAACCACTTCAATTTCATGAGTAATTAAAACTATGGTCAGACCAAGCTTTCTATTAATATCTAAAAGCAATTCAAGAATACTATTGGTAGTTTGGGGATCAAGTGCTGAAGTTGCTTCATCACTTAATAAAACCTTGGGGTCAGTTGCAAGAGCTCGTGCTATTCCAACCCTTTGCTTTTGACCTCCTGATAGACTTTTGGGGTATTTGTTAGCGAAATCATTTAAACCAACTAAATCTAGTAAATTTGTAACTTTAGATTTGATTTCTTCAGGAGTATGATTACCTTGCAACACCAAAGGTAGTGCAATATTAGCAAATACCGTTTTTGAGTTAAGTAAATTAAACCCCTGAAAAACCACGCCTATTTTTTGGCGTGCCATTCTAAGCTCATCTTTACTAATCGTGGTTAGATCCAAACCATCAACAATAATACTTCCAGTATCTGGTTTTTCTAGTAAATTAAGACATTTTATTAGTGTAGACTTCCCTGCTCCTGAACGCCCAATAATCCCAAAAATCTCACCTTTTGATACCTCAATATTAATATCATTTAATACCTTAATGGCTTTATTCTTAAAGGTATATGATTTACTAACATTTTGCATATTTATCATATATTATACCTTGCCTTAAGACAAAAATTAATCACGAAAGTTATTAAACTGTAATGGAACTTCGGTAATACTTTGCTTTAATAACTGCATAGCTTCTTGTAAATCATCACGTTTACCACCAGTAACACGGACAGTCTCACCCTGAATACTTGCTTGGACTTTCATTTTACTATCTTTAATTAATTTGATCATTTTTTTGCCCAAATCTTGAGGAATACCATTTTTGACAGTAATAATTTCTTTCATTTTATTGCCACTGACTTTTTCTTTTTTACCCTCTTCAAGCACTCTGGTATCTATCCCACGCTTAGTCATTTTACCGATCAAAACCTCTTTAACTTGACTTAATTTAAAATCATCATCAGCATAAATAGTTAGCTCCAGCTCTTTACCTTCAATACGGGCATCACTTCCTTTGAAATCAAAACGATTGCTAATTTCTTTATTTGATTGATCAAGGCTATTAGCTAGTTCTACTTTATTTACTTCAGATACAACATCAAATGATGGCATAATTTAATCTCCAAAAAAATATATAAGGCTTAATTATATCATAGACCCATTAAGCTCTTGGGTACGACGATAATCAATTAACCATTTTATCCCTCCAATTAGATCTAGAATCCCAAACACTACATATGTAGCACTAGTAAAATATAACTGGTAATGTAAATATAGTGGTATCGAAATAATTATGGTTGAAGCAAATACAAACCAGCTTTCAAGCTGTTTAAGAGCCGCCATATAAGTTGCAATGACACATACCGCTGTTAGAATTGAGTCAAGTACATAATCTGCATCCCCTGTATATTTTAGTAGAAAACAAAAAACAGCCACCATAACAAGAGTTATAATTACATATTTAACCCATTGCTCAAATGTTGCATGGCAAATTACAGTATTATGGTGCTTCGCATCTTTATGCATCCATTTATACCAACCATAAATTGAAATAAATACATAAATTAGTTGCAATAAGCTACTAGCGTAAAGATGGGTGATGATAAACTCATAACCCAAAAGTACTGCACCGATTATGTATAATAACCAAAAAATTGGCTTTTGCAATATCTCTAGAAAAATACCTAAAACAGAAATTACAAAAATAGAAACATCAAGTTTACTCATAAAAGTTTCCTTATTTGGAGATATTCAAAGCATAATTATCCTTGCTTGTACATAGTATAAAATAATTCGCCAATTTTACCCTGAAATACGAGACTTGTGATATCCACGATTTACACGTTTAGAGTATTTAGTTATAATCTCATTAAGGGTTAAAAATCCAAGAATTTTTCTTGGTCTATCGTTCAGATTTTTTCTATACAAGATATTGTATCATCAGAGACGGTGCTAAAATCAATTTTCTTTGATACAGAATATCTAATTTTACCATTGGTGTGTTCATTTAAGCCTCTGCAACATGACTTACATGGTCTTAAAAAAATATTTTTTTGATTTTAACTGTTTAAATATGGTATAATAACGTACTCAGCTCGAATAACTGTTCTTATTAAACATACTAGGGAGAAATAGCTACATGAAAGA
>CANEUJ010000061.1 GCA_947441745.1 Neisseriaceae bacterium
ATGCTGAATTAAATCAATATCATATTAGTTGTAATTTACTAAACGATACAACTGTTAGTAATACGTATGATTTTGATATGGACACAGTAGTAGCTACCGTTTCAGAAGACAAGACCGTCTTGGATGGTCAATTTATTGGTGACTTTGAGGTTAAAGGTCTAACTAATCCGCAATGGTTATTTAATGGTAAGGATTACTACAGTCTAGTGATTCCTGCCGTTATTGCTACATCTAGTGACTGTTTTAATATTACTAATGGAAACACCATCACTGGTCTAAGCAATAATTGTCCAACTGCAACAAAATTAGTTATCCCGACCTATGTAACAGGTATTGGTGCTAATGCATTCAAGGGTAACACCGCACTTACAAGTGTAATTATGCCGAATGTAACAACTATTGGTGACTATGCATTCAGGAATAACAGTGCACTTAAGAGTATAACTATGCCTGAGGTAGAAAGTATTGGGAATGCAGCATTCTATGATAACACAGCCCTTACGAATGTAATTATGCCGAATGTAACAACTATTGGTAAGCAGACATTCACGAATACCGCAGCACTTAAGAGTTTAAATATGCCTGTGCTAAACACTATTGGTGCAGATGCATTCTATGGTAGTAAAATTGATAGTGTAAATATGCCGAAGGTAACAAATATTGATAAAGATGCATTCAGGGGAGCTAATTCACTTAATAGTGTAACAATGACAGATCAAGATTTATGTCGGCAGAAATTTACTAAAGCAGGTATCTGTAAATTACCTTAATTAGTAACTGATGCCACCCAATTAATACATTTAAGTGGATGGCATGATAAACGCTTTCATAAAACCCCTAAGCAAATTAGGGGTTTTATGCTATCAAAAAGAACTAATTTTGATACAATATCTGAAGCGGAAATTAAGCATATTCAGGATTGCTTATGAACAAGTATTTATAAGAAGTTGAATCTACATCTTAAATAGAGTGTAACACTTGTAGTTATTAGTCATAACATGGTATAATAACTTACTATTAAAACTGGATTTGAACTCTCCAGCTTGCGCAGTTTTGATATTTGTAATACAAGCTAAAACGGAGGAGTTTATAATCAAATCAATATATTCCCCAATTTTTAGCTGTACTTAAAAACTGTCATTCCAGACATGAATAAGGTGCTGTTCATATAGCATCTGGGATCCCTTATATTAGTGCAAGAGCTGGATTTCAGATTTCGCTGTAATGACGAGTGTATGAGCTGAAACTACTAAACAAAAAGTTAAAATTAAAACTAAAGGAGATATTATATGTCTTATTACTTATTTACTTCAGAGTCAGTATCTGAAGGTCATCCTGATAAAGTTGCAGATCAAATTTCTGATGCAATTTTAGATGCTGTTTTTACTCAGGATAAATATTCACGTGTTGCGGCTGAAACATTAGTTAATACAGGTTTGGTTGTATTGGCAGGAGAAATCACAACTTCAGCTCACGTAAACTATGCCCAAATAGCTCGTGATGTTATACGCGATATTGGTTATACCAAAAATGAATATGGTTTTGCGGCTGATAGTTGTGCGGTTTTGGTTAATTATGATGAGCAGTCTCAGGATATAGCTCAAGGTGTCAATGAAGGGCAAGGGCTTGATCTTGATCAAGGTGCGGGAGATCAAGGTTTGATGTTTGGATATGCATGTGATGAAACGCCAACTCTAATGCCTTTTTCGATATATTATTCGCATCGTCTAATGGAACAACAAGCAAAACTTCGGAAAAATGGTCAGTTATCATGGTTACGTCCTGATGCTAAAGCACAATTGACGGTTCGTTATGATTCAAAAACAGGACGCCCAACTGTGATTGATACTGTTGTTTTATCAACACAGCATGATCCAGACATATCTCATGCCCAAATAGAAGAAGCAGTCATTGAAGAAATTATTAAACCGATATTACCTGCTAATATGGTAAATAGCGATATTAGGTATTTGATTAACCCTACTGGTAAATTTGTGATTGGTGGGCCTATGGGGGATTGTGGTTTGACAGGGCGTAAGATTATTGTAGATACATATGGTGGGGCGGCGCCTCATGGAGGTGGTGCCTTTTCAGGCAAAGACCCAACTAAGGTTGATAGATCTGCTGCATATGCTGCGCGTTATGTCGCCAAAAACATTGTAAAAAGTGGCTTAGCAACTCAAGCTCAAGTGCAAATAGCTTATGCTATTGGTGTAGCTAGACCAATTGGGATTAATGTACATACTTTTGGCACTGGTAAAGTAAGTGATAGACTTATTGAAGGATTTGTTAATAAACATTTTGATTTGCGTCCTAAAGGTATCATAGAGCAATTAGATTTGCTACGTCCAATATATAGAAAAACTGCAGCTTATGGTCATTTTGGGCGTGAACTGGATACATTTAGTTGGGAAAAAACAGACAAAGCATCAATTTTAGCTAGTGAAATATAATTTTTTTATATTTAAGATGATAGTGTGATTGCTTTGCAACATATTGATTTGTATGTCTATATATCTAAACATAGCACTTAATATTGCATTGCACTATAAAATCATTTTGACTTTTATTTTTTTATGCTACAATTGTGTCTGGTGTGAGAAAGTTTAAATATATCCTTTATTACTAATCATTTTGGTTAATTAAAGTTATTTATAAATACTCTTCTCATATTTTTTTTAATTATCATATACGGAAAAGTAATAAATGGATAATAAATTATTTGTAGCTTCTTTAAGTTTCAAAATTAGAGATGCAGAATTAACAGAAATTTTTGCATCAGTTGGTGAAGTTGTTTCGGCTAAAGTAATCCTTGATCGCGACGGGCGTAGTAAGGGTTTTGGTTTTGTTGAAATGGCTACTCAAGAAGATGCTGATCAAGCAATTACTAAACTTAATGGTAGTAATCAATTTGGTCGTGATATCGTTGTTAACAAACAAAAACCACAAGAGCCAAAAACGTTTCGTCCACGCGAACGTTACTAATATCTAAGGACTAAAATCCTTAAATATTAATCTTTTAAAATAGCACACCCTTGGTGTGCTATTTTTATTAGGGGATGTAATGCAACAACAAACTTTGAGGATTCAGCCACGAGACATAGAGGTTTTGAAGTTTCTAGATATGGTTGGTTATGCTCCTGTTGGTCAAATAGCTGAGGCGGTTGGTGCTGGTGTTAGTGAAAAAACCACACTAATGCGTCGCTTAAGTTTATTGTGCAAGTCTAACTATCTTAAGAGATTTCCTACCCAAAATGGTAGTTATTATGCTCTTGCTAGAAAAGGGCGAGGAAGCAATAATCTAATTATTAGTATCAAGTTAGACCAGCTTCAGCATCATGATTTCTTAACTCAGTTATTTCTTTTAGTTCAAAATAATCCTAAATGTTTTCAATTATTATCGGAGCGTGAGGTTATCAATACTTATAAAACTATTGGTAAAAATGGTAAAGTACCAGATATGATAATTAATGACTGGATCATAGAGTATGAGCGCACTAGTAAGAGTGTTAGATCTTCTCGTGATGTCGTTGATTATTGGACGTCTCGTGAACGTAAGATGTTATGTGTGATATATGAAACTAACGAAATTAAAAATCGATATAGTCTATTACTTAATCCAAGAGTCAAATTATTAGCACGCGAGGATTTTAATGATATATTTCAGATTGTGGGAAGTAGTATGGTCGAACAATCAATTGATAACAACAAAGCTGATGATGCTGTCTTAAATGCTATTAGAAGTAAATATTTATGATAATTAGAAAATACATGTATCGTTTGGGGCTTCTTAGATTTGATTTGTTAGCATTTGTATTTTATGTATCTTTTTTATTATTTGCGGTACCAGGTTTGAAATATATTGCTTATTTCTTTGCATTTACAATATTACTCTATCTGGTGGTTTTTGAATTTAAGGCTTTGATATATAATGACTCAGAAGGTTTAGAGTTGCATACGTCTGAATTAAAGCGGCGTAATAATATTATTGATGCTCTTGGAGTAATAGCTTTTATAATAGTTAGTGCTATCTATGGCTTAGAGTCATTACTAGGTGCTATATGTATAATTGCTGCTTTTGTAACAATACGAGCAAATGTATTTATTATGATAGCATTTTTTGTGAGCATAACAATACTTATAGTTAATTTCTTTCATTTTAATTTAGCGTTATTCATTGATTATCCCCATCAGTTTTTTGCTATGTATCATAGTTATGGTTTGGTTTCTGCAATTGACCAATTTATAATAAAAGCCAATCACTCAAATACAGGGCAGTTATATATTTTAGTGCCGTATATATTATTTATGCTGGGCTTAGTAATTGAACATAGGCGAAATTATAATAAAATGTTGTCTATAAAATCATCTAAACAAAAAATCGAAGTAACTACAGATGATGCAATTAGCTTTGGGTATGAAATTAGTGGTGGGAAAGATGTTCAAATAACTCATAAGGAATTAAACACTCATATGTATATTAACGGGGCGAGTGGTTCGGGTAAGACTATTGCAATGTTAAATTTTGTGATAGAAGCAGCTATGAAGAAAATACCTTTAATTTATATAGATGGTAAGGGTGCAACTGAACTAGAAGAAAAAATCTCAAAAATTGCTTGTGAACATGGGAGAACATTTAGGGTTTTTACCTTGAGTCCTGATTCAGTAAGTGAGCCAAATGCTTATGATTTTTTGGGTTCTGGCACGTTTACCGAAAAAAAGAATCGTATTATGCAGTTATTTATACAAGCTGACAAAGCAGGTACGTCCTACTACCAAGATAATTTGGAGACTTTTGTAAATAGAGTATTTATGGTAATTTATCAGCAAGGTTTGAAGATAGATCTACATAGATTCTTAATTTTAATTACCAATATCAATGATCTAGTAGAGTTTGCCAAAAAAGACGTTGTTTTAGATGATGGTTCAGTGGTTAATTGGCAGCGCTATTTTGAAGAAATCAGGGATATGAGACCAGAGAATAGCCCTAGAACCAGAATAATCACCAAGTTAGATCCTTTTATCTATAGTAGTTATGGGTATTTATTTAATGTAATAGCTAAGGATAATGTGATTAGTTTAAGGCAATCGATTCGAAATGGTGAAATAGTATTGTTTTTATTGGATGCTTCAGCATTTTCTTTGGATACACAGAGGGTTGCTAAGATGGTAATAAGTGATATAAACGCAACATTTGCAGAGCTTGGAAAGTTAAAAACACCAATTAAGACTTTTTGTTGTTTTGATGAATTTAAAAATTATGAGACTGATGCAATTAGTAAGACAATTAGCCTGCATAGGTCAAACGGTATGCATGCTATTATTGGCACACAGTCATTAGCATTGATAGATAAAGAAATTGGTAATGGGATATTGGCTAATTGTCAGACGCATTTGGTTATGGCTTCAGCCGATGAAGATGCTATGCGCTTTAGTGAAGAATTTGGCAAGATGGATAAGATGGATACAACTACTAGAATACGGGAAGATAGGGTGAGTGAGTTGATAACTAAAACTATCAGAGCTTATAAAATAGATAAGCAGGATATTAAGGATATAGTAGTAAATACTGGGCAAGGATATTTACATCGTAAGGCAGTAGGCAGCAAAGCAGTAAAAATCCAAGTCAAGCATAATGTATAGCAAGTACCAATACCCTAACAGGATATTTAGAGCAAGAGCATGGATCCTCGATTCACACTTAAACAGCAGAATCCGTAAGTCGAGGATGACAAAAGAAAAAATACAAACATGTTGCTGTTTTACTTTTCTAAGGTCATCCCAAACAGAAACTTTTTGCTGTTTCGTTAAGAGTTTGGGATCCATGCCCTAACAGCGTATTTAGGGTAAGAGCATGGATCCTCGATTCACACGCATACAGCAGAATTCGTAAGTCGAGGATGACGAAAGAAAAATACAAACATGTTGCTGTTTTACTTTTATAACGTCATCCCAAATAGGAACTAGATGCTGTTTCGTTGAGAGTTTGGGATCCATGCCCTAACAGCGTATTTAGGGTAAGAGCATGGACCCTCGATTCACACTCATACAGCAGAATCCGTAAGTCGAGGATGACAGCCAAAAAACGTCATCCCAAACAGGAATCTTCTGCTGTTTCGTTAAGAGTTTGGGATCCATGCCCTAATTATATTTTATAGGAGTTATTAATCATGATCTACATAGTTTTAAATGTAATATTTAACGCATTTATTCTGGCGGTAATTTTACTTATTGGTGCTGATTTTATGCATATAAAGTCATATTTAGCATGGTGCTTAGGTTATGTAATTGTTGCACTTTTAGCCGTTATTGGGTATACAAAGTTTGCTACTTCTACTATTGGGTTATTTATGCCAAGGCGTAATATGATTGGGCGTGAGACTGCTAAAATAGAGCCACTATTGCAAGAAGTAATAAATAACATGAATAATGAGTATAATACTCATTATAAGCTTGCAGATTTTAATTTAAAAGTATCAGATAATAAGATAGTTAATGCTTTTTCTATTGGTTACAATACAATTATAATAAATCAAGGTGCATTTGAAAAACTTAATAATGAACAATTAAGAGCAATTTTAGCCCATAATATGGGATGTTTATATTATCGTGATAGTGTTAGAAGTACGGCTTTGCTATTTAGCTCTTTAGGTTCACGGGTTATTATGAGTATTTATGGTATATATTTAGCTTTTGCTACTATTTTAGGTAAAAGCTCCAAAGGGGGGAGTTCCAAAATATTGGCATTAATTAGTTGGCTACCGTTATTGGTTTTTTTACCGGTAATTATCCTTAATTTTATTGGAGCAAGGTTATTTAATTTACTAAATCTTAAAGTAAGTCGAGAGGCTGAATATAAAGCTGATGCCTTTGCTATAAAGTTAGGCTACAGAGATGACTTAATTTCAGCTCTTGAGGTATTGGATGCTATTACTATTCATGATAATAGCTTTGTTGCTAAATTAATGTCATTACATCTATCAACAATGTCACGTATTGGTGCAATTGAAGATGGTAAGGTATTAGCTCCAAGTATAGCTACACCATTTGTAGCAACAAATGTATCTGATATAGGTGGAAATAGTGAGGTTCTAAGGCTCTGTGCTATATTAAGCATGGGAGGGTTTTTATGGTGTTATTTGAGTTTGGTTTATTTAGCTTAGTTAATTCGGTATAGGAAGTTAAAACTAGATATGATAAAATATAGTATTATTTAAATAAATGTATTATAACTAAGGAAAGAGTATTATGAAAAAAGTAACAATATATACTAAAGAAACATGCCCATACTGCCTTATGGCAAAAAACTTACTTAAACAAAAAGGTGTTAGTGAATTTGAAGAAATTAGAATTGACCTTGACGCTGAAGTTCGTCAAAAAATGATAGATATGACAGGTAGAATGACAGTTCCACAGATCTATATAGGCGACACTCATGTAGGTGGCTTTGATGATTTGTCAGCCTTAAATAAAGTTGGCAAATTAGATGAGTTACTAGCTAATTTATAAATGACTATTTAATTCCCAACTAATTTTTGTATTTATCTGTCGTTATAAAAATTCATATGATACACATATTTTAGCTACCAAAAATTTGTAATTGGGAACCCTTATCAGTTATAGTCATGGTATCTGTATTAAATGTATTTTTAGAAATAGGGTAATTAATACCACCAAGCATGGTATATAGAGTAGATACAAGACCACCAAGCGTAATATTTAATATTGGGTTTGAAAATTTAGGATCAAATACCGATCTTGTTCAGCACGTATTGGGATATGGTGATTCTGCTTTTGTGGCTACTTCAGAAGACCTCAATGCCACTATGCGTATTGCTCGTGCATCCATACTTTGGCATAGTAGTGCAATTAGAAGTGCTTGGATATATACTCATAAAAATTTTGTTCATAGTTTAAGTTTTTAAAAGCATGATACAATAGTGTCTGATCAATATAAATATATATCATTTTTTAATATTGCTCATGCTTCAAATGTAAAGGCATCATTGAATGAAACGTTATTTAATTAATTTTACCTTATTGTTACTTATTGGTTCCTCTCTTGCAAATGCAGATATAAATAATAATGAGATCTTTATTGACTCTAATGCTTATTATCAAAATCCATATGGAAACATACCAACTGGTGGGAATACTCAGTACCTCACTGAGAGCCAAATAGCTAGTCATAGTATAGCACAAAAGCTGTTTCAGGATGGAACATGGAATATTTTTTCTGCCGCAACTTATAACTACTCTACTTTTACAGACCCTAAACCCGGAGTAACAAATAACGCGACATATGGCTACGGTGCGACGTTATTTGGGCAAACTGGGCGAATAGATGGATTTTCTTTTGGCGGTATGGTAACTGTAGATAATCCATTTTTCAATTCAAGCCTTAATGGTTATCGTCAAAATCAGGGTCCATGGATGACTACGAAACAACTAACTCAACTAAATGAAGCTTATGTTGAGTATCAGTATAAAAATAGACTGCAAGTGGATGCTGGTTGGATTTCAATTAATAATAGCCCATGGATAACTCCAGCTTATACTCTAAATAATATGAATCCTGCGGCAACGTATCAAGGTGCTATAGTTAATTTATATGCTGGTGACGGTTGGTTACTAACTGGTTTAGGTTTTAATGCTGTACAGTTAGGTGGTTCAACTGGTATGGGTAACTATACTTTTTATAATAAGCCATCTAATGGTATTTTACCAAGTCAAGACGAGTACTCTTCAAATGGTACTGTAGCAATTGGAGCTAATTATAAAGCACTGAATAATAATTATGAATTACGCTTATGGGGTTACAATTTTGATAATTATGGTAGTTTGGTTTATGCCGATAGCAAAATTAATATTCCGTTAAATGATAATACTAACATTCTATTTGGTTTACAAGGTGGTAGTAATAATGGGAACCTAAATAGTGCAAATAACGCTTTTGTAAATTATCAAAATTCAACTATTTCTAGTAATTTTGGTGGGGCTTTATTTGAGCTTCAATATGATATTGTTAATTTCGGACTTGCGTATAACAATATTTGGGGGCCATCAACTGCTTTTGGACAGGGTGCAATAATAGCTCCATATAATGCTAATGTTA
>CANEUJ010000062.1 GCA_947441745.1 Neisseriaceae bacterium
ATGTCAGAACATAATAATGATGCATTACGTCATTTAGAAAAAGATATGGCCGATATTTTGGATGTGCTTCAAGATACCAATACTACCGAAATAATTCTCAACCCATATAGAAAGCCTAATGGAACTACAGTTGGGCATATATTAGTACAACAGCATGGGCAGGAGCTTAAAAATTTATTACGTAATATTGAAACTAAGATTGAGTCTGAAATGGTTGCTATTGGGGAACATATTGTATATAAATGTTTAAAAAATAATCATAATTCAATAATATTTTGGGTTCTGCTTAAAGGGCGTTTAAAAGATGATCTACGTGTAATTGCAAGATGTCTAAAGAGTTATTTTACTGAAAATGCAATTTGCCAAATATCAGATCCTATTTTACTTGATTATATCCAAATGATAGAGACTGGAGATTTACCAGAATCACCAATACTGACTGAAGATAGTATCATTTTTTTATTAGATTTAATCAATAAATATTTGCCAAATGATTCAGCGTTTGAGCTAGCATATAAAGAAATAAAAACTGATGCAGATATGAAAATTTTTAGAAGCTACCCTGATATACAAATCACTACTGATTTAGTTACAATGAGTTCAACCAAAGCGGAAACTATAATGAGTGTTTTAGCTAGTATAAGCGGTAAATTTATTCATCAAAAAAGTCCGAGTCTTGAATGCCAAATTCCTAGGTATGGTCATAGATTTACTGGAGTTATCCCACCAGTTGTACAATTTCCAGCATTTTGTATCCGTAAACATTCACCAAAGGTATTTACTTTAAGTGATTTTGTAAGTAGTGGAATTATGCAACAAAGTAGCTACGATACTATACTTAATTGGATAGGGCGTAAATTTAATATTTTAATTGCAGGTGGTACTGGCTCTGGTAAGACTACTTTAGCTAATGCAATACTTTTTGAGATAGCTAAATTATTTCCTGATACTAGAGTTTTGATTATTGAAGATGTACCAGAACTTAAATTTAATACTTCACGTTCTATTGGTTTTACTATTGGTGAGTTTTTTTCTATGTATGACGCTCTTCGAACAACACTTCGCTTTAAACCTGATAGGATAGTTATGGGGGAAGTTAGAGGAGCTGAGGCTTATACTTTATTAAAAGCGTGGAATACAGGGCATCCAGGTGGAATAGCGACAATTCATGCAAATGGAGTCAATGAAGCTTTGTATCGATTTGAAAGCTGTGTCCGTGATCATCCAGGGGTAAAAGTTAATCGTCAAGAAGTGGGGTTTACTATCAATGGGATTATCTCAATTCAAAATATTACGATGCGAGAAGAAGTAGATGGTGAATATCAAAATGTTGTAAAGCGTAAGGTAACTGCCTTAAGACAGATATTGCAATATGATCCCAATAAAGATATCTATCAAGATATTGTTTATGATCAATTGGATTTTGATAGGATAGGTTAAATTGATTGATATACCAAATTATGCCCATAGTTGTGCACCAAATGTAGCACAAACTACTATGGTTGCGATAGTTAAAACTGAGAGTCGAGGTAATACTTTGGCGATTGCTCTTAATCATCACAAACATTTACTATATGGTGCAAAAGACTTTAGGCAAGCGAGTGCTTGGGTAGATTATCTTGAACAGCATAACTATGATTTTGATATTGGTTTGGCTCAGATAAATATCAGAAATGTGCATAAATATGGATATATGGCTCATGATATGTTAGATCCATGTAAAAACCTTAATTTAGCTGGAATTATCTTGGGGGAGAATTACAAAAATGCTAAGTTAAACTCAGCAAGTGATAAGGAGGCACTATATAAGGCAATAAGTGCTTACAATACTGGGGATTTTCATAGTGGATTTAATAATGGCTATGTCTATAAAGTAATTCATAATGCACATTAAAGCATATAAAAAATGTATCGCACCGCTTATTTTGGGGTGTGTTTTAAGTGGTACTCTAATATTTGTGAAGAGGCAGTTTATTTATAATCCTTCGCCTTCATTAACAAAAGGATATTATTTTACTTACCCAATTATTGAGCCCAAAGTAGATGATATTGTTCTTTTATGCATATGGGATGAAAGTCATATTGAGGTATTACATCAGTTGGGGTTGCCTTATAAAAGTGATGAATGTCCACGTAATACACCTTATTTAATGAAGCAAATTGTTACTAAAGAAGGAGATGAGGTTAGTGTTTCTGTAGATGGAGTGAGAGTAAATAATTATTCATATAAGAATAGTCGTATAGTACAAAAATCACGACAAATAAATTTATTACCTCTTAAGTTTGGCAGTTTTAAATTAAAGCATAACGAGTATTTTGTTTTAGGGGTAACCCCACATTCTTATGATTCAAGGTATTTTGGGGTTATAAATAGAAAGCAGATTTATCGTAGAGCTAAATTAGTTTATGCAACTAATCAGATGCTATGGTGATTTTATAGATATTAAGATTTTTCATGTGTTATTTTATTTATTTGTAAAGAAAGGGGGCTATTTTGTAGTTTTTTACAGGTTACAACTATATTTTAAATTTAATTTTTTGAAAAGGACTGATTATGAAACGTTTAACAATAACAGGTAACATTGGTCGTGATCCAGAAATGCGTCTAGATCCATCAGGTACACAGTTTGCAACTTTTTCAGTGGGGATTACTGCTGGTACTAAAACCAACCCCAAAACTGATTGGGTGGACGTAAGCTGCAATGGAAAACTTGCTGAGATAGCTTGTATGTATGCCAAAAAAGGTACTAAGGTATTAGTAGATGGTTATCCAAATGTAAATGCGTATATCAATAAGGACAATATTCCAGTTGGAACTATGCGTCTTTATGCTAATAGTATTGAACTATTGAGTCGTGTTGATAGTGATGCAACTAATTCAGATGTGCATATGCTACCTGAGGGTGATGCAAGTACACTGGAAGTTCCATTCTAGATTATTATATTATTTTTTCCGTAGGGTTAGTGCCAGAAATGGCACACCTCTGGGTACTTGAAGTTAATTATATATCTAAAAAATAGACTAACTAAATTATATAATTTACATTATGCAAAGATCAATGAAATTAAAGTACCAGCTAATACTTTGGTATAATGGTTACTTAATATTAACTTTTTCTATATTAGGTAATTAATAGTAGATGCATAAGCTAGCAGTAATTGGGAACCCTATAGAGCATAGCATGTCACCTTTGATTTGGAGTTTATTTGCCAAAGAGCTTGGGATTGAGCTTGACTATCAAAAAATATTTGCTAAAGATGAAAAAGATTTTGCTATTCAGGTACATGGTTTTTTTAAAGCTGGTGGCATGGCAATAAATGTTACTAGCCCTTTTAAACAAAATGCCTTTTCAATCTCCGATATACATACTTCAAGAGCGTCTTTTTGTAAAGCTGCTAATTTTTTAAGTATAACTAATTCTGAACAGATATTAGCAGATACCACTGATGGTATGGGATTGGTTAATGACCTTATTCTAAATAAAAATGAAAAGCTAATAAATAAAAATATTCTTATTATCGGTAGTGGTTTTGTTTTAGATTCGGTATTGCTAGATTTAATTGCAAATAATCCCTTATCTATTGATATTTTGGCACGCAATCAACAGCGTGTAAGTTTTTTGCATGATAAATTTGCAACTGATTGTTTCAATCTACAAAAGAATTATGATATAATAATTAACACTACTCCCAATTCACCTGATAATACTTTATTTGGTATGGTAGAGTTTATTAATGATAATGTCTTATGTTATGATATGGCATATACAAAAAGCCTGTTTCTAAATACTATGCAAAACGTAAACTCAAATATACGTGTGTATAATGGTTTAGGAATGTTAATTGAACAAGCCAAAGTGGCGTTTATTAAATTATTTGCTCAAACGCCAAACTCAAAAGTTGTGTTTGAAAACTTATTTAAGATGGGATGCTATGTCTAATTTATTCCTTTTGCTCGTTAGTCTAATATTTATTGTAATCAGTAGTAATTTATTTTGTAATGCTTTGGAGCATTTTGGTGAAAGGCTGGGAATTTCAGAGGGAGTTACAGGCTCTATTCTTGCTGCAGTTGGTACTGCACTACCTGAGACCATTATTCCAATATTGGCAATTTTAAGTTTACATGCAGGAAATGCCAATAAAGAGATTGGAGTTGGTGCAATTCTTGGTGCACCTTTGATGCTATCAACATTATCAGTGTTCGTAATGGCGTTGTCTGTAATGCCAAAGCGTGGGTTGAATGGGGTGGTTAAACCAGAACATACTGGCATTAGGCGTGATTTAAGTTTTTTCTTTATTGGTTATGGTTTAGCATTTATAGCAATATTTTTACAACATTTTAGTTTTAGCCATATAATTAATATCTTGATTGCAATTATTCTAATTGTAAGTTATTTAATATACCTAATGTTAACTATTAGAGCTTCTGCTGATTTGATCCTTGAAGGTCATGGAACCCATGCTGATAGTAAACTTGCTATACAATCTTTAGGGTTTAGATACGGTAAAATAAGTATTTCATTGCAGTTAATTGTAGCTTTAATGATGTTGATATATTTTGCAGGAATATTTATCGATGGCGTAAATAATGTAGCTACATTATATAATCTATCACCATTTGTGTTGTCATTAATTATTATACCTATTGCAACGGAAATGCCTGAGAAAATTAATAGTATAATTTGGCTAAGACATGGTCGAGACACTTTGGCAATTGGTAATATTACTGGTGCGATGGTATTTCAAGGTACGCTATTACCAGTTATCGGAATTTTATTTACTGATTGGTCACTAAACCGTTGGCTTAGTTTATCAAGTATTTTTCTGACATTATCTGCAACTTTGTGGATATTTTTACATGTAATACGTAAAGATATTAGAGTGTGGCATTTTTTAGTCAATGGGACACTATATATAGTTAACCTAGGTATTTGTACCTACTTTTTTTATCGGTAATATATGTTACAACAGTTCTATCGCACATCTATCTTACTAGGTGAAGAGAAGGTTTCACATTTAGCTAAAGCTCATATTATTGTAGCTGGAGTAGGTGGTGTAGGTGGTCAAGTGGTTGAGTCTCTAGCCAGAGCAGGTGTTGGTAAGATTACTATTATAGATAATGATACTGTTGATATTACTAATATTAATAGACAGCTAATTGCAACTCTTCCAGATGTTGGACAAGCTAAAGTAGAAGTGTTTTATAAACGTATTATGAGTATTAACCCTGAATGCGAAGTTAATATCTTACAAAAATTTATAAATGAAGATAATTTGTCAGAGCTGATTGATAAGTCTGCTGACTATGTAATTGATTGCATCGACACTGTACCTTCCAAAATAGCAATGATGCGTTATTGCTATATTAATAAAATACAAATCGTATCAAGCATGGGTGCAGGAAATCGTTATGATGTACGATATGTAAAGCTTGCTGATATTAGTAAAACCAAAATGTGTGCTCTTGCAAGAGTAATTAGGCTAGGGCTTAAGAAATATGGTATAAATAAAGGAATTATGGTAGCATATTCAGATGAGCCAGGGGCAAAACCATTGGTTCAGGGCAAGGGGTTGCGTCCTATTAATGGTACGATTAGTTTTTTACCACCATTATTTGGGCTAATGCTAGTTGGGTATGTCTTAAAGAAATTTATTGATGAAAAGAGGTAGGTGAGCCTGACCCTTGGCACTTGTCAAATCTACATATGGCTGCTTCGTTCCCGACCTGACCAGATTTTGTAGCTAACAATGCAAGGAGACCCACCATTGGTCTAGCTAGAACGGTAGTTTAAGTCCGCCAAGTCCGCCCATAGGCATCCCAGCAGTAACATTTCCCATTCGCGCATTAGATTGTTCTTCAACCTTACGTGTAGCGTCATTAACCGCTGCAGCAATAAGATCTTCTAACATTTCTTTATCGTCCATAACAGCAGGATCGATAGTAACTTTTTTTAAATCATGTTTGCCCGTCATTATAACTTGAACAATCCCAGCACCAGATTCGCCATTAACTTCAAGTTTGGCAATTTCTTCTTGTGCTTTTTGCAGGTTGTTTTGCATTTCCTGAGCTTTTTTCATCATGCCAGCAATTTGGCCTTTATCGAACATACTAAATCCTAATTAAATTGGTTTTATACTTCCTGGCAATATTTTAGCAGAAATAGCACTACATACTTCAACTAAATATTCATCATTCATAATTGCTTCTTCAGCAACTAGCTGTTTTTGCTCAATATCTAGGGTTCTTTTTTCTTTTAAGGTGTCACTAAGATCTATTGCAAAATCAATTATTACTGACATTGTACATAAGAAATATTCACTTAGTATTTGTTCTAACTGCCCAATTAGTTTTGGGTTCAGGGCACTTTGATAACGAGAATCAAGAGTTAAATTAAAACTTGATTCGGTATAGCTATTTAGTTTTGCATTTTCTAGAAATGAGTATAGTATACCAAGTTTATCTTTAAGCGATATTACCAAATCAAACCATTGCCCATTAAAAACTACTGCTCTGGGTTCCAGTGCTGTTGGTGCCGTTTTTATAATATCATTAATTGGTGGAGTGGTAGTTGTTGTTGCAGTTTCCTTTGGAGCGGTTACCGAGGGTTGCAGAATTTTCTTTATTGGAGCAATTTCTTTTGGTGCTGCTACTTTGAAATTATTTTGTTCTATAGTAATGATCTTTTGTTCACTACTGCCAATATTAAAAGCTAACATTCTTAACATTATCATTACAAAAACTGGGTACTTATCACGTGTTTTTTGTAATTGCTCTATGCCTAGATTAGCTATCTCAAAGTATAGTTGAACATCGTTAACACTGATTTTATCAATATATTTGTGAAGCTCTATGGGGCAAGTTGATGCTCCTAGTTGAGCTAGATTTAGGTTGCAAAGTTTTTGCTGTAAGCTTACAAGTACTTTTTCTAAATCACTGCCATTGTTGTTTAGGGTGTTAATAGAACTCATTAGCATTTTACCATCAAGGCTACTTAATGCATCTAATAAATTATAGATCATATCATCATTAGTCAAAGATAGCATATCAGATACAGTATCAGCAGTTATACTATCATTACTAAAGGCAATTGCTTGATCAAGGATAGATAGTGCATCCCTCATGCTTCCATTTGCAGCGGTTGCAATTAAATTAAGAGCTTCAGTCTCATACTTTTTATTTTCAGTATCAAGTACAAATGCCAAATATTGACCGATTTCATTTATTGATAGATTACGGAGTTTTAATTGTAGGCACCTTGAAAGTATAGTTGCTGGTACTTTTTGTAGGTCAGTTGTTGCAAGAATAAAAATCACATGAGCTGGTGGCTCTTCTAGAGTTTTTAGCATGGCATTAAAAGCTGATTTGGATAACATATGTACTTCATCAATAATATATACTTTGTAGCGACCAGATGATGGAGCATAATATGCATTATCAATTAGTTCGCGTATATTATCAACCCCAGTATTGGATGCAGCATCAATTTCAATTACATCAACAAAGCGACCACTATCAATTGCCACACAGCTTTCACAAATAGTGCAAGGTTCGCCATTTGCTGGGTTTAGGCAGTTTAGAGCTTTAGCAATAACCCTTGCAATAGTGGTTTTACCAACACCTCTGGTACCAGTTAGTAGATATGCATGGTGTAGGCGACTATTATTTATGATATTGGTTAAAATTTTAACAGTATTTGTTTGTCCGATTAGATCGGCAAATTTTTTGGGACGCCACTTACGAGCCAAGACAGTGTGTTGCATTATTTAACCTCATTTAATATCTGATTTATCAAGATTTTACCATAAGAAAATCCTTAAGCGTATTTAAAATGTCTAAATATATGGTAAAATACATGACTTATAATATATTTGTAATACAAGGGTAATATGTTACATCTACATACTAAATTCAAATTATTAACTAAAATATTATTAGTTGGTTTTGTGATTTTTGCCTCAATGCTTGGCTATACGGTATTTTATCCATATAAAATACCTAATAATTCATATCAATTGGTGGTTGACATGAATGAGAATGTATCTGGAATAGCTAATGATTTGTCTGAGCATGATATCATTAAAAATAAGTTTATATTTCGTGGCTTGCTGCGCTTGTTAAGGCGCGATAGAAACATTGCTGCAGGATTATATTTTTTAAAAAATAGTATGTCTACTTGGGATATTGTAGCTCGAGTGACTAATGGTAAACCTGATCAAATAAGCGTAACTTTTATCGATGGTTGGAGTATTGAACAAGTTAGAAGTTATGTAAATTTATTGTCCAATATCCAGCATACTACAACTAACTTTACTGATGAAGAGTTAAAAAAATCACTCAAAATTGAATACCCTAGTCTTGAGGGGCTGTTCTATCCTTCAACTTATTTTGTAGCACCTAATCAAACTGATTTGGAAATATATCAACAAGCTTATCGCCTAATGCAAAGAAAGCTAACTGAATTATACACTAAAAGAAGTACTGTGAGTATTTATAGTAACCCATATCAAATGCTTACTATGGCAAGTTTAATTCAAAAAGAAACTAGTGATAAGGAAGATATGTTATTAGTTGCAACAGTGTTTAATAATCGAATTAAAACGGGTATGAAATTACAAGATGATCCATCTGTATTTTATGGGCTCAAGCATCAAAAAACTATAAAGCGAAAAAGTTTTCAGATAGATACTCCGTATAATACCTACACTAGGTTTGGTTTACCACCAACACCTATATGTATTCCATCATATGAAGCTATAGTTGCGGCTAGTCAGCCACAAGATAAACCAGATTTATTATATTTCTTGGCTATTGGTAGTGGTAAAACCAAGTTTTCTAAAACCTATAGCGAACACAAGTCGGCAATAAATAAATATTTAAATAAGTAAGGTATATATTATGCGCGGGTTATTTATTTCAGTTGAGGGGATTGACGGGGCAGGTAAATCTACTCATGTTAATTTTATTCGTGGCTATTTAAAAGATAAAGGCTATGAAGTAGTTACAAC
>CANEUJ010000063.1 GCA_947441745.1 Neisseriaceae bacterium
CATTATCTTTACCACTAATAGTAAATGTAATGGCACAACTTGCCCAACCGTCTAATACCTGTCCATTTAAACATGAATTACGATCTTCTATTATTAATTCTCTATTGTTGGAAGTAACGCTGGTTACAAATGTTTTCTCGGAGCCTGTATTGTAGATATAGAACTCACCTTTTGTATTCTTCGAGACATCTATTATACTTGGAAAACTTGCTACCAGACGTGCTCCAGTGAGTGAGTTATATGGGGATATAAGGGATACTGATACGCTATCGTCAAAGCTCTTGTCGCCATCACTAGAGCTAATATTCAATCTGGTGTAGGAGCTTTGCTCGGATACTAATGAATTCCCAACTTCAACTGCAATAACCTGTCCGCCAGCAAGTTTGGTATTTGCCAGATTACCACTGGTAATACTCAAGCCTTGGTTACTAAGTTTGAGATTGTTAATTGTATACATTGTATCTCGTGAACCAGTTCCATAAATATATAAAGTTGCATAAGCTCCTTTATTACCAAAACGATTTGCAGATACACTTTTACTGAAAGAAACAACACCAGTAGGTAGTGCATTGGTTGCATCTATATAAGCAAAATTCACCACTTGGTCAACATTACGGTATTCGTCACTAATTTTATAACGAGCTTTAATCCTTAACGCTGCTGATGTATGTTGAGCATCTAGCTTAGGAACCTCAAATTGAATCATACATGATGAATGAGGTGACACTTTATCTGAACATCCTGAATGTGATTTAGCTGACATTTCAACATTAGTATTATAAGCCTTAGTATAGCTAAAATCTGTAATAGCAACATCGCTATTATTGTGTACCCAAACGCTGGCTGTGCGCTCAGTATTACCTTCAATAACTGGATAAGTTCCTGCATCATCTATAGTTAATGCTAATGGAATAGCATGGTCAATGGGATGCCCTGGAATAAATGAATTTCCAGCTTCTTGACCACAACCTACGGTAATTATTGCTGATAAAAGCAAACCTACAACCCTAAGGTTGAGGAACTTATTTTTTTATACTATGTTTCATCTTAAGACACCTTTTAAATATATTTCATTCATGTAAATAACAAGCGATAAAAAATTACAGTACATCCTTTAATGAAAATTATTTTTACGTAACTTATAAAGAGAGAAACCTTATTAACCTATTGTATCTACGGGGGTGATTATATCATAAAAAATAAGATAAAAATACATTTTACAACTTGCGTCTGATTTATATTCGCACTAACATATGCTCAATATATACGCCTAAAAGACTTATCTTATCTTATTATTATATCACATTCTGTTTTTTTTACAAAAATCACGCATACAGTACTAACTTAAATTTGCACAATATAGATTTTTAAGCTATAATTATTCACTTTAAACTATTTCAAACTTATTTAAAACATGAATCCACTAATACTTGATGCCAACTCCAACTATGACTCTCCAATAATTATTGCTCTTGATTTTGATAATGAAAAAGACGCACTGAAATTGCTCAACCAATTAAGCCCTGATTTATGTAAGCTCAAAATTGGCAAAGAATTATTCACATCGGCTGGGCCAAAGTTTGTTGAAAAACTTGTTGTTAGTGGCTACAAAGTATTTCTAGATCTAAAGTTCCATGATATTCCAAATACAACATATAAAGCTTGTAAAGCCGCAGCAAATCTAGGGGTATGGATGACTAATGTACACGCTAGTGGTGGTCAAAAAATGTTAGAAATGGCAAAACAAGGAATTGATGAATCAGGAACTGATACTCTATTAATAGCCGTTACAACACTAACATCAATGTCACAGGAAGAGCTATATCAAATTGGTGTCAAAGAAAATCTAACTACCCATGTTATTAATTTAGCCAAATTAAGCCACAACAATGGGTTAGATGGCGTAGTATGTTCTGCTCATGAAGCAAAACAAATTAAAGCAGAAATCTCTCAGGAGTTTTTGACAGTATGCCCTGGTATTCGTCTAACTTTGGACAAAACCGATGACCAAACACGGATTATGACACCTGAAATAGCAATTGCAAACCAAGTTGATTACATAGTAATTGGTCGCCCTATTACTAAGGCTCCAAACCCACACCAGCAAGTAATTGAAATACTCTCAAGAATAAAACGCTAAATCAAGCTCTTCATCCAGCCATTCGCGCTCTTTTATTTTTAGTTTATCACGTATTGTAGCTTTTATTGTTTTATAATATTGTTTTAACTGAGATTTTTCCTCAAAACTTAACATCTTCATATCAATTAGTTTTTTGTCATAAGGTACTAATGTTAAATTTTGTAGCTCATAAAATGGCCCATAATCAGACGCTAATGCTCTTGGTGCTGTTACTTCACTAACAAGACATAGATTTTCTATCCTGATACCATATGATCCATCAATATATACCCCAGGTTCATTACTAACTATCATACCAGGTAGTAAAGGTACACCAGAATGAGCAGTAGATATTCTTTGTGGCCCTTCATGTACACATAAAAAACTTCCAACCCCATGACCTGTACCATGGCGATAATTAAGAAATTCGCTCCAAAGAGGACTTCTAGCAAGAGCATCCAAATGCTCTCCACAAGTACCATGAGGAAATACCGTACGTCCAAGTGCCAAGTGTCCTTTTAGTACTAAAGTATAATGGCGTTTTTGTTCTTTGGTAGGCTCACCCAAATGAATTGTTCTAGTTATATCAGTTGTACCCTCAAGATATTGCCCACCAGAATCAACAAGGTATAAATTAGAATCATCAACTGTTTTAACCGTAGCATTTGTAGCACGATAATGTATAACAGCACCATTAGATGCAAAACCACTAATAGTTGCAAAACTAAGCCCCATTAAATTTTCTTGCTCACGCCTAAAAACCTCGAGTTTATCAGCAGCTGATATTTCATCAGTTCCATATTTCCAGGTTTTATTAACCCATGATAAAAAATTAATTACTGCAACTGCATCTTTAATGTGGGCAATTTTTGTTCCATTAACTTCAACACTATTTTTACAAGCTTTTTTGTGAATTATTGGTGAAACCCCAAATACTATAGTTGCTTTATCTGATATCTTGGATAGCATAGCATAATTAGCAGTTTTATCATCAAGAAAAATACTAGACTTAATCTTAGCTAAGTGTTCACTAAATTGTCCATACTCTTCAATAATAACCCCTGATAAAGTTAATATGTTTTTTACTTCTTCAGTAACTTTTTCTTTATGTATAAATAACCATGATTTATCTTGAGAAATTATTGCATAACTAATTACTAGTGGATTATATTCAATATCTGCCCCTCTGATATTAAATAACCAAGCAATTTCATCCAGTGTATTTAATGCTAAATAAGCAATATTATTATTTCTTAGGTAAGTACTAACAATAGAAATACGAGCATCTATTGTCTCACCCGTATATTTAATATCTAATAGAAAAGCTTTTGATATTGGCATAGCTAATACTTCACCTAGCTTTTGTTTACATTTATCAACTAAATTGTCTTCAATAAACACTAATTCCCCACCTAAATCAGCCATTAATTGTTTAAGATAATTAGCTTTAACAATTGATATAAGCTCTGGATCAATTCCAAGCCGTTTATTTTGTGCATTTGTAGCTAACCAAACAGGTACTTCTGAAACAAAACCAGATTGCTTCATTAAAGTGAACTGTTTACTATCTAATTGATTTTCAGCCTGTAAAAAATAACGACCATCAGTCCATAAATAAGCATGTTCTAGCGTAACCACGACTTCTCCAGCAGAGCCAGTAAAGCCACTAATCCAAGCTCTACGCTCGAAGCATTCTGGTACATATTCACTATTATGTGCATCAATTGAAGGTATTATATATATATCAATTTTTTGAGCAATCATTTCTTGTCTAAGCAACTCTAAGCGCTTAGTTATATTATTTTGTATCATTATTTTCCTAAAGAATATTTAATTATCCAAGCGAAAGCTCGGATCCAGCCCTTGCCATAATTTTACTATTAGAGCATGGATTCCAAACTCTTATCGAAACAGCAAATAGTTCGTGTTTGGAATCACAAATAAAATTGCATTCCAATACTTTCGTCCCCACTAATATATACCACCACTAAAATTCAGGTTATTTTAAACTAAAATCTATCATCCTATTAATTGCTACCATTGCTCTATCCATCGTCTCATTGCTTAAGTAGTCAATCACTATACCACCAGTCTGATTCTGAGCTTTTTTTACCGCTTCAACAGTATTTAATTTCATATACGGACATGAATTACATTTACATCCCGTATATATTGGAGCTTGTCTTATATCCAAATCCGGCCTTGCATTTTTCATATTATATAAAATACCATCTTCAGTTGCAACCAATATTACAGCATCAACTACCCCACTATAGTTTTGAACCCAATTAAGTAATCCAGCAGTTGAGCCAATATAGTCAGATTGTTTTAAAACAGGTAATGGACTCTCAGGATGTGCAATAAGGTATTTTTGCTTAGGAATTGTAGCAAATAATTCATCAAGTGCTTGTTTGTTAAATTTATCATGTACTTCACATACCGCTGACCATAGTGGCATATCATAACCATATTGAAAATTTAGATAAGCCCCCATATTCCGATCTGGAGAATACATTACTTTCTTTCCTTGACTATGGATATGGGATATTATATCATCTACATTTCTAGAAGTAACTGTCCAGTCAGCTATTGCTTTATGCTCAGCTGATGAATTAATATATGCAACATGCACATGATCTGGGTATGATTCACGCCATTTTTTTAATTCATTAATATCAGTCATTGTTACTAATGAACATGTAGAGCCTAAGTCAGGAAGGATAACTTTAGCTCGAGGATTAATCATTTTGGCAGTTTCTGCCATAAACCTAACCCCCGCAAGAACTATCACATCAGCATCAGATTTTTTGGCAAAAAGTGCTAAATCAAGACTATCCCCAACTCTATCAGCCATTTGTTGCACTTCAGGGATAGTATAATAATGTGCCAATGTTAAAACTTTAGTCATTTATAATCTCAAAATATCTACAAGTGTATATTATACCATATCATACTTGTAACTTCTCGCCATGACAAATCGCGAATCACTCTTAGACAATATCTTTAATGCTCATTAATTGGACATTGCCACCTGTTGCTGTAGTATTTATACTAACAGTTCGTTCAGTTACTAGAAAATCCAAATTATAATTAGCATTATCTCTTTCAACAATCTTGATAGTCAAACACCCATCACGCTTTGCTAAAGTTTGAGATAACTCATTAATACTTTCGTAATCTTTAGCAACCATTGCCACATTAATAAATCCATGATATTTTTTTAGTTCCCCAATAGTGGAATTGCCCAATAATACCCCACTAAAAACATCAGTACACAACTCTTTTGGTAGTAAAACATCATTACCAGTGGCGTAAGCACAGATTATCTGCAGGGCATAACTAAGAGTATCGTTTGCAAAACAAGCAACCATTCCACGCCCTACAAAAAATAGGAAATTTTTCTCTCCAGTAGGTCCAGGTAATTCAATTTGTCGCGTCAACATCGATTCGTTACAAATTTTTTCGGAATAATCATATAATACCCGCTGCTCTTCTTTATTAAACCCACATTTTTCAAGTGATGCTACAAAAGTATTTAATTTAGTAAATTTAAAATCTTTAGTAACAAAATTATCAAGTGGATGGCTATTAGTATTTACCAATCTATATAGATAAAATGACCCACCAGCTTTTGGCCCAGTACCAGATAAACCTTCACCACCAAAAGGCTGAACTCCAACAACAGCACCTACTGTATTACGATTAATATAGATATTACCAGCTTTGATATTTTCATAAACCTTTGACGCAGTAGCTTCTATACGACTATGCAATCCCTGAGTTAGACCATATCCTGAAGAGTTAATCTCATCAATTACTTTATCTAGTTCTTCACCACTAAATCTAATCACATGAATAACTGGTCCAAACACTTCACGCTTAAGTTCACTAATACTACCTATTTCTAAAAGAGTTGGAGCTACAAAAATACCATCATCGCATTCACTACCAAGCGGTGCTTGATAAAACAATCTTGCTGTATGTTTCATCGTATCAATATGTTTCAGCAAGGTGGTTTGTGCATTTTTATCAATTACAGGGCCTATATCCGTCGCTAAATTAGTTGGATTACCAACCGTCAACTCATCCATTGCACCTTTTAGCATTTCAAGAACTTTATCAGCTATATCAGCCTGAAGATACAAAACCCTTAGAGCAGAACATCTCTGCCCTGCACTATCAAAACCCGAAGCAATTACATCATTTACTACTTGTTCAGGTAGACTACTTGAATCAACTATCATCGCATTTTGCCCACCAGTTTCAGCAATTAACACTGATTCATAGCTTTTCTTAGATAGATTTTGATTAATAGTCTTCGCTACCTCAGTTGATCCTGTAAAAATAACTCCTTTAATATTATCATTTTTAGTTAATTCATTACCAATCGTACTACCAGAACCTGGCATAAACTGAAGCACATCTGTAGGAACTCCTACTTCATGAAACAGCCCAACAGCAAAAAAAGCTATTAAACTCGCCTGATACGAAGGTTTGGCAATAACACAATTACCTGATGCTAAACAACTACTGACCTCACCTAAGAAAATCGCCAGAGGAAAATTCCATGGACTAATACACACAAATGTACCAATTGGGTGATGCGTTTTATTATCAAACTCACTAATAACTTGATTACCATAATAACGACAAAAATCTACCGCTTCTCTAACCTCACTAATAGCATTAGATAAAGTCTTTCCAGCTTCACGAACCAGTAGATTTAATAACTCAAAATAATTATCTTCTAATTTATCAGCCATTTTTAGCAATAATTTACCACGTACAACTGGAGAAGTTGATGACCATTTAGAAAATGCAACTACTGCATTGTTAAGTGCAGTTTCAATATCCTCAATTTCGGCTTTTATTACCGATCCAACCTTATCTTTGAGATTAGAAGGACTATAAACTTCATGTTTAGTGCGATTATTATAATCTAATAGCTTTGGCACTAAAGGGTGAGCTAAATAATCATTAGCTGAAAACTTATTTAACTCATCTTGAAGACTATGTAGAGTTATTTCATCGCTTAAATCAATTCCTTTAGAATTAATCCGCCCCTTGGGATAGATA
The DNA here is from genome assembly GCA_947441745.1 of Neisseriaceae bacterium. GTDB lineage: Bacteria > Pseudomonadota > Gammaproteobacteria > Burkholderiales > UBA11063 > Aquella. Next base: position 7,196 of record CANEUJ010000063.1, read on the forward strand.
AATGGTGGTTTTTTAAAATGTGGGTTTGATTCACCGCCTGCAAGTTTAGCTTGAATAATAGGACTTTGTATCAATGTCTCAATTGGTATTGCTTTATCAACTATTTGATGTACAAAAGATGAATTTGCACCATTTTCAAGAAGTCTACGTACCAAATATGCCAAAAGTGTTTTATGAGTACCAACTGGCGCATAAACACGACAAGTGATATTTAGATTTTTATTTCCAACAACATTATCATATAATGTCTCACCCATACCGTACAAGCACTGAAACTCATATTGCTTACCTTCACCCATATAATAAACCATGGCTAAGGTATGGGCATTATGGGTAGCAAATAAAGGATATATCGTATCTTGATAGCTAAATAACTTATTTGTGCATGCAAGATACGATAAGTCAGTATAAAACTTACGCGTAAATACTGGATAATCATCTTGCCCATCTACTTGAGCCTTTTTAATTTCACTATCCCAATATGCACCTTTTACTAAACGTACCATTATTTTGGTACCAAACTCTTTTGCTAAGTTTGCAACATAGTCAATTACATAAGGAGCACGCTTTTGATACGCCTGAATTACAAACCCAACACCTTCAAAACCAGATAAATCTTTATCTTTAATAAGCATCTCTAGTAGCTCTAGCGAAATCTCTAGTCTTTCAGCCTCCTCAGCATCAATAAATAAACCAATTTGATATTCTTTAGCTAGTATATATAACTCCCTTAGCCGTGGATATAGCTCTTCTATCACACGAGTATGCTTAGAGCGTTGGTAGCGTGGGTGAATTGCTGATAGCTTAACTGAAATCCCTGGCCCATTGTAAACCCCTCTTTTATTACTTGCTATTCCAACTTGTATTATCGAATTCTTATAGCTATCCATATAATACCTTGCATCAGCTTCATTAACAGCAGCTTCACCAAGCATATCATAAGAAAATTGATAACCAATAGTTTCTTTCTTTATAGAAGCTTTGAGAGCTTCATCTATAGTCTCCCCCATCACAAACTGATTTCCCATAAGCCTAACACCGGCTGCAACTGAAGCTCTTATTAGAGGCTCACCACCTTTAGCAATTACGCGTAACAAAATATTACTCAAATTATTATTATCAAAAGAACTAACCAGTTTCCCAGTTATTAAAAGTCCCCAACTAGCTGCATTAACAAAGTAATTTTCAGTATTAACATGGCTTTTCCAATCTCCTTTAGCTATTTTATCGCGAATTAATTTATCTCGAGTTAGATTATCGGGGATTCTAAGAAGACTCTCAGCCAAACACATAAGAGCTATACCTTCACTATTGGAGAGTTTAAATTCGTGCATTAGTGCATCAACTCCGCGACCTTTGACTCTAGAGTCGCGTACTTTAGTAATTAAATCACGAGCTAGATTACTAGCTTTAGCACATACATCATCAGATATATTTAGATTATTTAATAGATTCTCAACGCATTTTTTTTCTTCAGTACGGTAATTATTGCTAATTTTTGTTTTTAATTCATTTTGAGCTGTCGTGTATAAATCATACATCAGAGTATTCCTTAAAAATTCGCTATTTATCAGCTATATAACCCTAGAATAACATAGATAAATATCTTTAAATATGAAGCTTGTACAAGCTATTATACCACAAATATATTTAATTATAAGTTAGTTATCTGCTTTATGCTAAAATACGCTTATGTTATAACAATTTGAGGAAAAAAAATGGATGCAGTTCGGGAACAAATAGAAAAAGCATACGCTAACATAGCGGAAGTAAGACCCGTAGACCTAGA
>CANEUJ010000064.1 GCA_947441745.1 Neisseriaceae bacterium
AACTTCATTTTTGGGATGACGTTTTTTGGCTGTCATCCTCGACTTACGGATTCTGCTGTTTGAGTGTGAATCGAGGATCCATGCTCTTGTACTAAATATGCTATTAGGGCATGGATCCCAAACTCTTGTTGAAACAGCATCCAGTTGGTGTTTGGGATGACCTTAGAAAAGTAAAACAGCAACATGTTTGTATTTTTTCTTTCGTCATCCTCGACTTACGGATTCTGCTGTTTGAGTGTGAATCGAGGATCCATGCTCTTGCTCTAAATACGCTGTTAGGGCATGGATCCCAAACTCTTATCGAAACAGCAAAAACTTCATTTTTGGGATGACATTATCTAGTTCCTGTTTGGGACGTTAGAAAGGTAAGTAAAACTTGAATGAGCTACATTATTTTTTAGGGACTGCTACTAAAGTAAGGTTACTATTAAGAGTTAGCATTCCATTATCTTTATTTGCTAATAAATAGATAGAGTGATTATCTATTCCCATAAAAAGCCTACTATAGCGAAATGGATTAGTATTTTCAGTATAAATCACATTACACTTACCGTTATTGACTATGCATTTGGATATAGCAAAACTCCCAGGTTTATTGTCTATGATATTATTAATAGAATTCATCACATATAAATTAGCATCTTTGTCAAGCACAAATGCTGAAGCATTATAAACATCAAGCTCCTTAGTTTTATATGAGTTATCTAAAATATCTACTGTAATTAATGTATTGTAATTAACTACAAAATATAATTTATTATTTAGTATTTGGAAATTTGATATTGTTTTAGCAGTAGGCTTCACTTTGATTTTGTTTTGCTTACACGAGAGCTGCAAATCACAAGTAATCCAAGAAAGCTGCTGTTTATATGTATCATTACTAATGCCTAAGTATTTACTTGGAATACCATTACTTTCAAATTCGGTTGCGGCAAAGAATTTTATACTTGCACCCATTATACCTATATCTATCTTACTCTCAACCATTGTCGATCCTAATTGATATTTGATATTATTATCTTCAATGATTAAACTATTAGGGTGAAAGCAGCTTATTGTTCCATTGGTATTGAAGTTACAAGTGTTAGGAAAACTGTTTCTATTTATAGGGAAATAATTTATTGATTCAGATTCTATTTGGAGCTTACTAGAGTTTGAGGTTACTATGTGACCAGTGAAATTTGCCATCCCACCCTTTATAGAAAAAATAGATAATTCCATAGAGTTATTTTTGGGGTTTATAAGTGTAGTCATGGTTTTATACGCTGTAAGATCCATGTTTTTAGGTAAATTAAAATTACTGGTTATGGGTAAAGATTCATTTGGGTTAGCAATTGCAATGCTAGTTAATGAACATAGAGTTAAAATTAATTTTTTCATAAATATAGTACCCTTAGTTTAAATATAGTTTTGATTATACTACTGCTTAGGCTAAAAATGCAAAAAAACTAGTATCTAAAACAAAATTGTGATAAAGTTACGATAGTATAAAAATTAATGGAAATATAGCTATGACATTCACTCGAACTAAACTCACATTGCCTGATAATCAAAATAAACTATTATTACATTCTTGTTGTGCTCCGTGTTCTGGAGAGGTTATGGAAGCATTAATATTTTCAGAAATAGACTTTTCGATATTTTTTTATAATCCAAATATTCATCCGCTAAAAGAATATGAGTTACGTAAAGAAGAAAATATTCGTTTTGCACAGAAATATAATATTCCCTTCATTGATGCAGATTATGATAAAGACAATTGGTTTGCTAGAGCCAAAGGGATGGAAGATGAGCCAGAGCGAGGTATACGCTGTACTATGTGTTTTGATATGCGATTTGAGCGTTCAGCTCTTTATGCATTTGAACATGGGTTTAATGTGTTTTCTAGTTCTCTAGGTATCTCGCGCTGGAAGGATATGAATCAAATTAATGATTCAGGAATAAGAGCGGCATCCAAATATCAAGATCTTACTTATTGGACATATAATTGGCGTAAGGATAATGGTTCTAAACGGATGATAGAAATATCTAAAAAAGAAGAATTCTATCAACAAGAGTATTGTGGTTGTGCTTATTCATTGAGAGATACAAATAAATGGCGTAAATCTCAAGATCGATCTGTTATTAAACTTGGAGTTAAATATTATAAATCAGAAGATCACAAGTTGTAAAATAAGGTGCGACAAAAAACAGCTGTTACTTAGCTCTAATAAATCATAGAGCTAATCCTGATATTATCTACCTAGGTGCGATTAAGCTTATGATTTTCTGATAATTTGGGTTTCTATAAAACTCATACTCACAAGCCGCTGTATATAATAATTTAATATCGTGTGACTCTGTCAGTAAAACTGCCTTTTCTTCAATTTCATCTGGTGCGATATATTTATCTGTCGGAGGAGTGGCAGATAATGTTTTATCAGCAGATAAGAATGCTGCCATAAGTGCGTGCCAATAGTGAGTAATTGCTAGATTATGCGGTGCGAAATCAAATACTACTCTAAAAGCATGTAATGAAGTTACGCATTGAAGTATGGTAAAATCTTGATAATCAATATATATTTGTGATATTGAGTTTGCCAAAGTTTTAAGATCATCAGGAGTGTTGTCTATATTATTTGATAACGCTTTATAAGCACTATTTGTATCTGCTATATGCTTAATTCTGGTTAAAATCCCTGAAATTTTACTGGAGTGATTTTTTTCAGTAATCAGTTGGTTTAATAAGCTTGATAATTTTTTATTTTGATCATCATAAATTGGCAATTCAAGATAGCTATCTGCAAAATAAGCTAAAGATATAACAATTTCATCCTCAGCAAAGGTTGCAACATGTTGATTATCTTGTGAATTTGCATAATTCCATAATTCAAGTGAATATGCAAGGCGAATTAAGGGGTGAAAAAGACCACCTGCCACCCCTTTTATTAGTTGAGGTAAGTAATTATGTAAAACCTCTTCGATTCCAAGAATACTTTTTTTGGCACGAAAAAATTTATAGTATGACCAAAAATATTGATTAGTTCCTAAGTGTTTATTCCAGTTAATTCCTGTTATTTCAAAATCGGAATGGACAAGATGTTCAAGATGTGGTGCATACTTATCATATATATTTTGAAGCTTATTTTCATCAGCATTTAGGAAATATAAAGCAATCAAATCCATTGATAAGTGGTTGGAGAGGCCGTTTTTATAAGTTACATGATATTTATGATTGTTTTTTAGTAACTCCATGAGTTTTTCTAGTCTTTGCATGATATTTACTCCGTTAAAACAAAGTAGGTACATTTAATTAACTGAAACTTGCTGTATTATACACCTAAATTAGTTAAAAAAGAAATCTATTTTTAAGTTTTTCTTTAAGTCCAAGATTCTCAAGTAGTTCTTCGAGTTTTTGACTAGCATTGTTTATTGACTTATTATCTTTGCGGTTATTATATCTAGCAATTATAAGCTCATTTTTCATTGAGTGTTCCCATCCAACTAATTCAGTAATAGTTACATCATAACCCTTAGCCTCTAAAAGTAGTCCGCGTAGTACATTGGTTATATGACTACCAAATTCACGGGCATGTATTGGATGACGCCACATTTCTCCTAAAATATTTTGTGGCTTAGTTTTTTTAATAATACTTGCTAACTCTGCTTGGCAACATGGTACTAGAACAATATATTTGGATTTTTTATTTAGTGCAAAATTAATTGCATCATCAGTTGCGGTATCACATGCATGAAGGGCGGTCACAATATCAATAGTATTTGGTAATAAGTTAGATGTAATTGATTCACTAACTGATAAATTTAGAAAGCTCATCTGCTTAAAATTAAGTGATGTTGCAAGAGCTGTTGATTTTATTACTAACTCGCTACGGGTTTCAATTCCATATATATGAAAGTTATCTTCTTTACTTTTGAAAAATAAATCATATAGAATAAAACCTAGATATGATTTTCCAGCTCCATGGTCTACAAGACTTATTGTATTATTTGTTTTATATAGCTCGTTAAGTAGTGGCTCAATAAATTGATATAGATGATATACTTGTTTTAGCTTTCTTCTGCTATCCTGGTTCATCTTACCATCACGAGTTAGAATATGTAGCTCTTTTAAAAGTTCTATCGATTGCTCTTGACGAATGTCGTACTTTTGGTTATTATTCATTGTTTGGATTAGTAATTATAAAACTAATTTATAACCTGAGTTTTGCCAGTCGCGAACTCCACCATCCATCGATATTACATTAGTATATCCCATTTTTTGGATGTTATAAGCTGATAATACCGAACGAAAGCCACCACCACAATATAAGATTATTTCTTGATTTTTATTTGGTATGGTTTTTTCGATATCACGTTCTATTATCCCACGCCCCATATGAATTGCTGTGGGTAAATGTCCTTGTTGCCATTCATGATCTTCGCGAACGTCAATTAAAACAAACTCTTCTTTGTTATCTAATTTGTTTATTACTGTTTGTACATTGGTTTCTTTTACAAGTGGGCGATATTCCTCTACCAGTTCCAAAAAATTATTTGCATGTTGCATTATAATCTCTCCAAAAAATTAGGCGGTTTTAAGTTTATTAATTAAATTATTGGTTGCTAAGCGTCTATGACTAATCTCATTTTTGATGTCATCATTCAACTGGGCTACAGTCTTATCCAAGCTTGGTATATAAAAAATTGGATTATAGCCAAAGCCATTACTACCTTGTGGTGTATCAATTATTTCTCCATGAATTTTACCATCGGCAATTATTGGCTCAGGATCGTCATGACTTCTCACTAATACTAAGACACAGTAAAAATAAGCTTTTCTGTCAGTAATACCAACTAAATCAGTGACGAGTTTTTGATTGTTACGTAAATCACTCTTCGGTTCACCAGCATATCGTGCAGAAAATACTCCTGGAGCTCCTTTAAGAGAGTTAACACATATCCCTGAGTCATCAGCAAGACTTGGTAAACCAGTGTATTTACTACAATGGCGTGCCTTATGTAATGAATTTTCAACAAAAGTAAAGTATGGCTCATCAATCTCGGGTACATTAAACTCTGCTTGGGTAATTATTTCGATATCTAATGTAGTAAAAATATCTCGAAATTCTTTTATCTTACCTTGATTGTTGGAGGCTAATACAATTTGCTTCATCTAATACGCATTCCAGGTTTAGCCCCGTCATGAGGTTCTAATATATAAATGCCACTATCTTTATCCTCAAAGCTAGCTGCTAATACCATCCCTTGACTAATTCCAAATTTCATCTTACGCGGTGCTAGGTTTGCTATCATAACCGTATGTTTGCCAATTAATGAAGATGGATCATAAGCTTTTTTTATTCCCGCAAATATATTTCTTTGCTCAATCCCAATATCAAGTGTTAGCTGAATAAGCTTATCAGCACCTTCAACATGATTTGCAGCAACAATTTTTGCTACACGTAAATCAAGTTTACTGAAATCATCAATAGTGATTTCTGGAGCGATTGGTTCGTATTGTGAAGCAGGTGGAGTTATTGTGTCAGTCATTTCAGGTTTATTTGATTCAATTAAATTATCTACCATTTTTTGTTCAATCCTTGTTGCTAAATGAGTATAGTTGTTAATAGTATGTTCACCTAAGTTTGTGTTTAAATCTGACCATTGAAGTTGCTTGATATTTAAGAATGTTTCAATTTGTGCGACTATCTCTGGTACTATTGGTTTTAGATAAATACTTATATATTTAAAAGCATTAATAAGTGTACTACATGTTTCATGTAATTCCAAACTTTTTGATTCATCACGTGCTAAAAGCCAGGGTTTAGTAGTATCAACATAGACGTTTATTTCATCAACCAATTGCATGATAACTTTGATTAGTTTTGCATATTCACGCTCTTCATAATATTGTACTATTAGATCTTGTGCATCAGTAATTTTTGATAATAATGCAGAGTTAGTAACATTATTTAGTTTATTACCAAACTGTTTACTTAAAAACCCACTACTTCTTGAGGCGATATTTATAAATTTGCCAACCAATTCAGAGTTTATGCGAGCAACAAAATCATCTAGTGAAAAATCAATATCTTCAATTTTGCTACCTAGTTTACTAGCAATATAATAACGATAGTAGGTTGTTGATAAACCACTTTCAACATATTGTTTTGCAGTAATAAAAGTACCACGTGATTTAGACATTTTTTGACCATTGATAGTTAGAAAGCCGTGGACAAATAATCCATTTGGTGTCTTATAACCAGAGTTTTTTAAGACGCTAGGCCAAAATAGTGCATGAAAATATAGTATGTCTTTACCTAGGAAGTGATAAATTTCAGTAGTATCAGAATTCCATAATGAATAAAAATCAAGGTTGTTGTTATTGCAGTAGTTCATAAGGCTGCTCATATAACCAACTGGTGCATCAAGCCATACATAAAAATATTTATTGTCTGTGCCAGGAATTTGAAAGCCAAAATAAGGAGCATCGCGCGAAATATCCCAATCTTGTAACCCTATTTCTAACCACTCCTTCATTTTGTTTTTAGCTTCACTTTGTAACCCAGAGTTTATCCATTCTGACAAGAACTCAGTGCATTCACTTAATTTAAAAAAATAATGTTCAGATTGTCTAATTACTGGTTTACTGCCAGATACTGCAGAATAAGCATCAATTAATTCTGTTGGAGCGTATGTTGCACCGCATACTTCACAATTATCCCCATATTGATCGACTGCCTTACATTTGGGGCAAGTGCCTTTGACAAATCTATCAGGTAAAAACATCTCCTTAGTTTCATCGTACAATTGATTGATCACTTTTGTTGCTATTTTATTATTATCTTTTAGTTTTTCAAAAATATCGTATACTAATTCTTTACTTTCAGGTGAATTGGTTGTATAATAATTGTCATAGTTAATACCAAATGCCTTTAAATCTGCTGTATGTTCTTTGTATACACGTGCTATCATAGCTTCAGGGCTGATACCTAATTGCTCAGCTTTTAGCATAACTGGAGCTCCGTGAGTATCATCAGCACAGATAAAATAACAAGAATTTCCTTGCATTTTTTGGAAGCGTACCCATATATCTGCTTGTATATGTTCAAGCATGTGACCGAGATGTATATCGCCATTGGCATAAGGTAGAGCACAAGTTACTATTAGGTTTTTATCCATTTACTATTTTCTTATTGAAAGCTAATTATTATGAGCGAAAGATTACTCTCCCAATTTAAGACATCAATTATACCACATAAAGTTAAGAATGGCTTAGTTCGTATTGCAAACATTAAAAACATCATTGCTGTTACTTCAGGTAAGGGTGGTGTTGGTAAATCTACTACCGCTATTAACCTAGCTGTTAGCTTAGCAAGGCTTGGTCTAAAGATTGGGCTACTTGATGCTGATATTTATGGCCCTTCAATTCCTATGTTGGTGGGAGAGCGTGGTTTTAAGCCTGATGTTGCTGAAAATAAATTTGTACCTTTAAATAAATTTGGACTGGAAATATTATCTTTTGGTTTTTTAATCTCCGAAAAAGAACCAGCAATTTGGCGGGGAGCTATTGTAAATAAAGCACTTGATCAATTATTATTTGATACCATGTGGAGTGATCTTGATTGTCTAATAATTGATATGCCACCTGGAACAGGAGATGTTCATCTAACGATGTGTCAAAAAATGCCAATAACAGCAGTTGTTAGTGTTACTACTCCTCAAGATATAGCACTACTTGATGTGGCTAAGAGCCTTCAGATGTACAAAAAAATGGAAATACCATGCCTTGGCGTTATAGAAAACATGAGTATGCATATTTGTACCAACTGTGGTCAAGTGGATGAAATCTTTGGGAGTCTTGGTGGTAATAAACTAGCAAATGATTTTGCTGTTGAGTTACTAGCTAAATTACCACTAAATAGAACCATAAGGGAGGGCAGTGATAGTGGGAGTCCTATAGCACTTAATGATAATCTTCCTGAAACTGCTATATATAAGGAGCTTGCTATTAATATACTTGATAAATTAAGCAAACTCCCGAAGGACTACTCGTCGCTATTAGGTAAGGTTAATGTTATAAAATAGAGTTATTACGAACAAACTTATAATATAACATATATAAGCAAAAGAATAATAAAGCACCATAGGCATCAAAAAACTCTAAAATGCTAAAATTGCCATAAAGCGAATAGCCTTGCCCCAAAATAATAAATGCGATTAACAACATTGAAAAAATTGGGCCTACAGGAAATAGTATTGCTTTGTATTTTAGTACACTTAAATCTTTAATATGGTTTTTACGGAAACAATAGTGACATAGTGCAATTCCAAACCAAGCAATAAACCCACAAGATGAGGATACATTTACCAGTCGTGTGAATAAGGCTCCATTACTAATTAAAGAAGACAGAAATACGGTAGAACCTACTAGTGCCGTTGCAATTAATGCATTAATTGGTAGGCCATAGCTTGTTATTTTTGAGAATATTTTTGGTGCTTGGTTGGTCTGTGACATATACCATAGTGTCCGAGTGGCTGAATACATACTAGCATTTGCAGCAGATAAAATAGCTACCAAAATTACGAAGTTTAGTATATTAGCAGCGATACCACCATGCAAATAATGTGCAAAAACTAAAGTAAATGGACTAGCATTCACGCTGCTTTGATTCATTAGGCTTTTATCATTAAATGGTATTAGAAGGCTTATTATTAAAGTTGCAAGAATATAGAACATGAGTAAACGCCAAAATACACTTTTAACAGCTTTAGGAATGCTTTTTTCGGGGTCGCGTGCTTCTCCTGATGAAACTCCTATTAACTCTGAACCTTGAAAAGAAAATCCAGCCGCTAAGAATACTGCAAAAAACCCACCAAGTCCTGCATGAAATGGCCCATCACTAATCGTCATATTATGTAATCCAAACTGTGGGGTTTTTAATA
>CANEUJ010000065.1 GCA_947441745.1 Neisseriaceae bacterium
CTAGATATTAAACTTCGAGCAAGACTCAAAGTACCTGTTTGCCCATTGACATCTTCACCACTATAAAGAGAGCTGTTATATGCTTGAGAGCCTTGGTAAGATGTATTGGCATCATCTGATGCTATTTGGGAGGCTGATATATTGCGGGACTCGATTTTACCTGAGGAGCTACCGTTAGCATGATTCCCAGCAGTTGAGTTGCAACCTGATAAAAGAAATAATAATACAGTGATCCTGTATATTGCTATAATAACTTTCATCTTTATATTCCTATTAATAATAATGAATAAGCTATTTAAGCATGCATATATCTAGACTTAATACCCTCTAAAATAGCAGGAAAAAACTTGACATATAAAACCACAAAAACAAGATTTAAAACAGCAGTAATCATTAATAGCCACCAAACTGAAACGAAGGTCAGAAGCAATGAAGAGACAAGCATTGCTACAAGCATATATACCGCATTTAAAACATTATTAGTAGAAATAATTTGGGAACGAATATTTTCAGGTGAGATTATCTGTATTTCATTATAACAGGTTACAGAATAAAACCCTCCTGCTAACCCTATAAATAAACAATTAATAATTAATGAGATACCATCAACTGTATTAATAAATGAAGTTATATTGTTATAGCTTCTACTTGGATGTATATGGGTTAAAAGTAGAATAAAAAAACCTAGCGAAATCGATATCGCTCCTATAATCACATATTTACGCTTGAATGTAGAATTAGATAATTTCGCACAGATTAAAGAACCAAAACCTATCCCTATAGTAAATATAACTAATAATAGACTAAATATATGAGCATTTCCCCCAATATACTTTATAGTTAATATTGGAAACTGAGTGGTAAATACCATACCTAGAGCAAAAAACCATGAAATACAATGTAAATTAAGACTAATTAACCTATTATTAGTGACTAACTTATACATAACCCACGAATCTTTAAATATATTTTTATAAAATTTAATCTCATGATTGGCAATAGGAACCGAAGTTAATTTCTTACTAAAATAATATCCACTAACACTTACCATTAGTATTAGTAATACAACACCAACCATATAACCATTAGCCATCAACCAGCTTCCAAGAGCTTGACCTAATAAGATAGCCCCAAAAGTACCCATTTCAATATAACCATTAGCCATAACCAAACTATGACGTGGTAGATAATTTGGAACAATTGAATACTTTATAGGCCCAAAAAATGCTGAATGAGTTCCTAGTAAAAATAAGCAAATAAGTAATAATGTGACTAAATGATACTTAAAAGAAATTGATGCAATAAGCATTATTATCACTTCACATAGTTTAATGATTTGTATCAATTTTGCTTTATCTGAACTATCAGCAAGTTTACCAGCATATGATGAAAAAATAAAAAACGGCGTAATAAATATAATTGATGCTAGATTTAGCATTTGTGATTTGGGAAGGTTAAAGATATTAGAAGAATAAAATGCTAATAAAACTATAAAAGCATTTTTAAGAATATTGTCATTAAAAGCTCCAAGAAATTGTACTTTAAATAAATACAAGAAGTCACCTGAAAAGATTTTATTATTTTCTTTAGTCATCTATAATACCATTAAGTAGAACCCTCCCATCCTTCATTACTATATGTGTTGATAATATGTTGCCACTTTCAGTAACATAACCTTTTTTACCCCAGATGCTGATTTGATTATCTAATAAAATATTAGCTACTTTAACAAGAGCATCAGAGCTTTGCTGATCCATTTGTGCATTTCCAGCACTTAATAAATACTGCATTTGCAGTACAAATAAAGATGATATTATCGGTTTAGGAATACTTACTTGAGCATCCATAACAAGATGCCCCATAAACTTACTCTCTTCATCCATATCTGTGATTGCAAACTCTTTAGTAGTAGCACTACCTGAAACACCTACTAATCCATCAGGGGTATTAAATGTGAAGTTATTAATAGCTATTATGGGGCTATCTACTAGAATTGGGGCAAAACCTTTTTTAAGGATTTTGATAAATTTAGCTTTTGAAACTTCTTTTGAATCACTTGGCTTAGACTCTGCTGATACAATTGCTATTTTATTAGTCAAGTCTCTAAATGCTTTCGAATTTAGGTGACTAACCGCAACGCTTAAATTCATTGGACCATAGTTATTATCATTAGTTACTAATGATTCAAATTTGATATCTGCATTAGCATTAAAAAAATCATTTATATCATCACTAGAAGAAGCATAAGAGACATTAGTAAATAAGAAACTATTTGGATTAATTGCATCAATACCATTTAAGAATTGAACCGAGCTTAAACCAGTAAATAAATTAAGCAAGTCACCAACCTTGAAGCTAATAGCTACTTTATCATCCCACTTAATCTGAGCTTTATTAAGAGTTAATTTTGTATTTCCAACTTCAATGTTATTACGACTATTAGTTGAGTTAGAGTTATATACAAAGTTTTTAATTACTACTGTTCCCTTAGTCGGTGCAATTAATTCAAAATTAGGAATTGATAAATTGGTAGTAAATTTATCAAAATTCTCATTGTATTTTAATAAAGCTTCCATACCACCCCAAGATACATTGATACCAGAAACAGCTTCTTTATATTCAAATTTAGGGGAGTGAATTAAAAACTTTCCTGATTTATCAAGATAGATTATATTATCAATATTTATTGGCACTTGATTATTAAAAAAATTATTTAACATAGCGTTTAATTTATCTGGATAGGTAATGTTAGTTTTAGAATATGCAAGAGCAGGCATAAAATATCCATTTATTATAGCTGCTAAAAGACCGTGTTCAATATGGCTTGAAAACTCAATGCTGTAACTACTATTATCACCAGCAGCAATAGATTCGTTACTTGATTTAGGTAACATATTTAAAACTTTATTTAATGCTTGACTATTAAGTGATATCTCTGTAGTTTCGTCAGAACTAAAAAGTCCTCTATGATATTTATGATTTTTTACTTGGATTAAAGTAGAATCACTTAAATGTTTATACTGAATATCCATTTGTGTCTTAATTATAAACCCAAATATATAAGCGGTAACTAATTGCAATAAAATCAATGACAGCAATGCAACTATAACTATTTTGAAGTTTAATTTGAATACTTTTTTAAACATAAAGAATAATCCTCAACATCCGAAACCCACACAATTACAAAAAATTGATTTATAATATCTATATATCGCCATGATTATAGCATAAAGCTTATACTTAAAATAAGTAGTAAATAATAGTTTTTTAGGAGCACCTAATGTCCGAATGTGTTTTTTGTGAGATAATAGCTAAAACAATACCTGCTAAAATTATTTTCGAAGATGATGAAATACTTGCTTTTTATGATGCAACCCCTAAGGCAGAAGTACATTTTCTCATAACCCCAAAAACCCACATTGAATCAATGCTATTATTACAAAGTAATCACCAAGAGCTTATGGGTAAGATAATGCTAAAAGCCAATGAATTGGCAGTGTCTTTAGGTCTAAAATCTGGTTATAAAGTACAAATTAATACGGGTATTAACGGAGGACAAGAGGTTTTTCATTTACACGTGCATGTTTTAGGTTATAAGAGGTAAAATAATGGGAAGTTTTAGTATATGGCACTGGTTATTAGTTTTAGTTATTATAGTATTGATATTCGGTACTAGTAAATTAAAGACTTTGGGACAAGATTTGGGTGAAGCTATTAAAAACTTCAAAAAATCAATTAACAATGATAAAGACGAGAATAAATAGCTTCACTAACTAAAGGATAAGGGCATGGACCCTCGATTCATACTCAAACAGCAGAATTCGTAAGTCGAGGATGACAGAAGAAAAACACACACAAATATATTACTATTTTAATTTTCTAAAGTCATCCAAAACAAAAACACCTTGCTATACACATAGAGTTCTGGATCCATGCTCTTGCACGATTTAGGTAGCGACAAATTTGGGTCAAGGATTTTAAAACCTATTAATAGGAGATAAAAAATGTTTGGAATTAGTTTTAGTGAAATCATACTTATTTTAATTATAGCAGTTTTAGTATTAGGCCCCAAACAATTACCTGAGATTGTTATTAAAGCCCGTAAACTTATTTCATCATTTAAAAATTTTGCGAATCATCTTAAACAAGAAGTATATCAACAAAGCGGTTTTAACGAATTAAATGTTGCTAAAGAACGTCTAATAAATGGTTATCATAATATCAAAGATGATATATTCACTAATGAATCAACAAACCATCCTCAAAACCCTGTATACGAGCTCAAGGAAACAGTTCAACCTGAACTTGAATTTGACAAAGATCCAGAATTATTTTAACCTAAACTCATAAAGAAACCATGAATCAAGATATTATCTCACACTTAATACAATTACGCCGTCGCATAATATATATACTTACTGGTTTTTTTATTGTGTTTTTATTTATATTTCACTTTTCTAATAACTTATATGATGTAATTGCAAAACCGCTCCTACTGAACCTTCCTACTGGTTCACATTTAATTGCAACAGATGTAACCTCACCATTTTTTGTACCGCTCAAACTAACCACAATAGTAGCACTAATTATTTCATTACCCAATACTATTTATCAAATATGGCAGTTTATCGCACCTGCATTATACTGCAATGAAAAAAAATTAATGTTAATTACTATTGTATCAGTTTTATTTTTATTTATGCTCGGTACTGTTTTTTGTTTTTATATAGTCTTACCAACTTTATTTAACTTTATAGATAAAATCAAAGCTCCAGCTATAACAATGCTTACTGATATTAACAAATACTTTGATCTCGTACTTAGTTTATTTATCATATTTGGTATAGCATTTCAAATGCCAGTTATCATATATCTATTAATTTATTTTAAGATAGTTACATATAAAAAAATGATTAGCCTACGTAAATATATGTTTGTCGGGGTATTTATTATTGCAGCAATTGTCACTCCACCTGATATAATATCGCAAATCATGCTAGCTATACCATTATACTTACTATACGAAATTGGAATATTACTCGCAAAACTCACCATTCATAAGGATAAAATATGTTAACTTCATTATTACACCAATCTGCTTCAAGTGATTTACTACTCTATCTGATTTTTACACTACTCTTTGCTATACTTGCTTTGTCTATTAACAAACTAAAACAGCCTGTTGTACTTGGGCAAATTCTAATCGGGGCTATCATAGGAGTTTTCTCGCACTATAATATTGGAGTTTTTAAACAATTAGCAAGTAACCATACTTTAGAGTTTCTAGCTCAAATTGGTAGCATTTTTCTTTTATTTGAAATTGGTCTTGAGTCTGATATTAAAGAAATCCAAAAATCAGGACGCTATGCAATAATAGTTGCGATAACTGGCGTAACCATACCTTTTCTAATAGGTTTTTACGTACTTTCACCATTAATTATCTCAAACCCTAGTACCTCATTTTCACTATTTATTGCCTCAGTCTTAGCTGTTACTTCAACTGGAATTTCAGTTAGCGTATTTAAAGATATGGGAATTATCAAAAATAAATCTTGTCAAATAGTACTTTGTGCTTCGATTATTGATGATATAGTTGGATTAATACTTTTATCTATAATTAGTGCGTTTTCATTAGGTGGAAATATTAGTATAAATGAAATACTTATTATACTATTAACTGTAGTAGCATTTTTTATTATCAGTATTTTCTTAGGTAGATATGCCCTACCTTTTACAATTGACAAATTAATTAGTAAAATTAGTATTAAAGATGAAATGCTGACGCTAACTATGGTAGTATTTTGCTTATTTCTTTCATGGTATGCTGAAGTTATTGGTCTAGCATCTATTATTGGTGCTTTTATGGCTGGATTACTAATCAAAGAAAAATACTTTGTTAAATATGCTGCTATATCTCGTCAAAGTAAATCACAGATATATCTTGATGATAGTAATAGTAACATAATAAATTTAATATCCCCTCTTGGACGAGTAATGACACCGATATTTTTTATTTATGCTGGTATGCAAATTGATATTATTAATGCTCTTAATATTGAAACTTTAAAAACTGCTCTTATCATTAGCTTTTTTGCCATCATAAGTAAAAGTATTGCTGGAATGTTGTTACCCAGAGACTTCAATCGCTGGTTAATTGGCTTTGGTATGGTACCACGTGGTGAGATTGGAGTTATTTTTGCTTTAGCTGGATTGAATCTGCATCTAATTAATAATACCATGTTTACCGCAATATTAATGATGGTAATTATAACATCGGTAATAACCCCAATAATGATTAATCGCGTCTACAAATCTTAATTTTGCTATAATATCGATATTAATTACTCTTTAATAGGTGTCAAATGCAGCAAACAGTTAAATATAAACGCGTTCTTCTCAAATTATCTGGTGAAGCTTTAATGGGTGCACAAGATATGATGTTTGATAAAGTAACTGTTGATGCAATAATTGCTCAGATAAAGCAAGTTGTTCAGCTTGGCATAAAACTTGGCATTGTTATTGGCGGTGGTAATATATTTCGCGGTATCAATGGGTCGGAGTTAGGGCTTAACAGAGCGAATGCTGATTCTATGGGCATGCTTGCAACCGTCATGAATGGTATTGCACTTAAAGATTTTTTAACTAATGCTGGAATTGAATCTAAACTATATTCTGCTCTTGCAATTACTAATTTGGTAAAAGGTTATAATCGTGATAGCATGATTAGTCGACTAGAGTTAGGAAACGTAATTATCTTTGCGGGCGGTACTGGAAATCCTTTTTTTACAACGGATAGTACAGCTGCACTTCGAGCGATAGAAATGAATGCGGAAATACTAATAAAAGCTACTAAAGTAGATGGTGTATATGACTCTGACCCAAAAGTAAATTCTACAGCTAATAAATACTTTAATATATCTTTTGATGAAGCAATAAAACAAAATCTAAAAGTGATGGACATGTCAGCTTTCGATCTATGTCGTACTCATAAAATAAATATTGATGTTTGTAATATATTCAAAGCAAATAGCCTGCTTGATTCGATTCTCGGAAAAACACAAGGAACTCTAATTCATGTATGATAAAATATTAATCTTAGACTTTGGTTCACAAGTAACTCAATTAATAGCAAGAAGAGTCAGGGAACTAAATATATATTGTGAGATTCACCATTATGATGTAAGTGAAGATTTTATTAAGAAATATAAACCCCGTGGGATAATTTTATCTGGTGGGCCAAATTCGGTTTATGCAACAGATACTCTTAATATAGATCCCTCTATTTTCACACTAAATATTCCTATACTTGGCATTTGCTATGGTATGCAAATAATGGCAAGTACTCTAGGTGGCGTGGTTACAAGCTCTGCTAATCGTGAGTTTGGTTATGCCGAAATTTTTAACTGCCAATCAAAACTATTGTCAGGAATAATAGATGGTAATAAAAATACAGAACCATTTATGCAGGTATGGATGAGTCATGGTGACAAGGTAACAACATTGCCTACAGGATTTAAGATTATTGCGTCCAATGAGTCATGCCCTATTGCTGCTATGGCGGATGAAACACGTAATTTTTATGGTGTTCAATTCCACCCAGAAGTTACCCACACCAAGCAAGGCACTGAATTACTTCGTCGTTTTGTACTTGGAATTGCTAAATGTAATCCTAACTGGACTATGCCTAATTATGCTGAAACTGCAATTGACTCAATCAAACAAAAGGTTGGAAATGATAAAGTTATTTTGGCTTTATCAGGTGGCGTTGATAGTTCAGTTGCAGCCGTTATGATTGACAAAGCAATTGGTAAAAACCTAATCTGTATTTTTGTTGATAATGGATTACTAAGACACCAAGAAGCTGAACAAGTAATGAGCACCTACCAAAAACACATGGGTTTAAATTTAATTAAGATTGATGCTAGAGAAGAATTTTATAATAATCTAGCAGGAGTAACTGATCCAGAACAAAAACGCAAAATAGTAGGACGTTTATTTGTTGAGATATTTCAAAGAGAAGCTCAGAAACTATCGGATGCCAAGTGGTTAGCTCAAGGCACTATCTATCCTGACGTAATAGAATCGGCAGGAAGTAATAAATCTCATACTATTAAATCTCACCATAATGTAGGAGGACTTCCCGAATCATTACACTTACAATTACTTGAGCCACTTCGTGAGTTATTTAAAGATGAAGTAAGGGCTTTGGGACTTAGTTTAGGGCTTCCTCGCGAGATGATATTTAGGCACCCATTCCCTGGGCCTGGGCTCTCAGTTAGAATTTTGGGTGAAATCAAAAGAGAGTATGTAGAATTACTACAAAAAGCTGATGCTATATTTATCGAAGAACTACGAAAAGCTGACTTATATTCAAAGACTTCTCAGGCTTTTGCTGTGTTTTTACCAGTAAAGACTGTTGGTGTTATGGGAGATGGTAGGACTTATGATTATGTAGTTGCACTTAGAGCTGTTGAAACCAATGACTTTATGACGGCAAGTGTTGCTGACCTGCCATTTACATTTATAACAATGGTTGCTAATAGAATTATTAATGAGGTTAAGGGTATTAATAGAGTTGTTTATGATATTTCAGGAAAGCCTCCTGCAACTATAGAATGGGAATAAACATGACTAA
>CANEUJ010000066.1 GCA_947441745.1 Neisseriaceae bacterium
GAGGATGACAGCAGAAAAAATACAAACATGTTGCTGTTTTCCTTTTCTAAGGTCATCCCAAACAGGAACTTTTTGCTGTTTCGATAAGAGTTTGGGATCCATGCCCTAACAGTATATTTAGAGAAAGAGCATGGATCCTCGATTCACACTCAAACAGCAGAATTCGTAAGTCGAGGATGACAGCAGAAAAAATACAAACATGTTGCTGTTTTACTTTTCTAAGGTCATCCCAAACAGGAACCTTTTGCTGTTTCGTTAAGAGTTTGGGATCCATGCCCTAACAGTATATTTAGAGCAAGAGCATGGATCCTCGATTCACACTCAAACAGCAGAACTCGTAAGTCGAGGATGACAGCAGAAAAAATACAAACATGTTGCTGTTTTCCTTTTCTAAGGTCATCCCAAACAGGAACTTTTTGCTGTTTCGATAAGAGTTTGGGATCCATGCCCTAACAGCATATTTAGTGCAAGAGCATGGATCCCAGCCTACGCTTCGATGACATAAATTTGAGGCTGGGATGACCTAAATGTGAATTCGCAGGGATGACAAAAAAATGATG
This sequence comes from Neisseriaceae bacterium, assembly GCA_947441745.1. GTDB lineage: Bacteria > Pseudomonadota > Gammaproteobacteria > Burkholderiales > UBA11063 > Aquella. The sequence goes on from CANEUJ010000066.1 coordinate 561, forward strand.
GGATGGACGACGTTTTTCGCCAATACCTTATAACGAATGATTAGTTACTCTAACACCAACGCATTATCTGTTGTTCTTATCGCCTGACATTTAGCCACAAATTTCTTATTGGTAAAATAATAAAATGCAAAAATAGCTACAATAACATATATTGCATAAAATACTTCATTACTAAGATAATCATGTCCTCCATAACTACTAGGGCCTACGATAATCAATATAGTAGCTACCCATAGAAAAATCACAAATGGTAATGATATTTTGGCTACTTCAGTGAAAGTATAACCATCACGACCACGTGCGTTAAGCACCATAAATATAGCCATTAACCCAGTCATAGTAGAAGTTAAGATTAGCATATCTTTTGCACCAATAAATACAAAGAAGATCGATTGTATTACAAATAATAGCGTGCAGATAAAAACTGCTCCTGGTAATTTGAAACCACCAGTAGTATCATGATGTCCATTTCGTATACCAACTAGAGAAATCGGGATAATCATGTACATTAGTACGATTAAGGCGGTAATAAAATTAATTAATACTGACCAACTTTGGAATAAATATAAAAATACTAATGCCACTCCAAAATTAAATATCATAGCTCTTTTTTCAAAATGATATTTTTTATCTAAAACTGCAAGCATTGAGGGCATTTGTTTTTCTGCCGCAAGAGAATAAAGTACACGTGAACCACTTCCAAGAAATGTAATACCTGCTCCAGATGGCGAAATACAAGCATCAGCGTATAAAATCACAGTAATGAAATTTAGACCAAGAAGAGTAGATATCTGTGCAAATGGCGAGTTAAAATTAAGTTGATGCCAACCAGAAACAGTTAGTTGATTATTATCTAATGCTCCAATAAAAGAAGATTGTAATAAAATATAGATAAAGAAACTTAACACAATAGATATAATCATTCCAAGCGGTAGATTACGTCCTGGGTTTTTAATTTCACTGGCAAATGAAGCACATAACTGAAACCCATTAAAAGAATAAATCATCCCAGCTGAGGTCATAGCAAGTATAATCGAATTATATCCATAAGGCATAAAACTACCATGATATGCAGTAAAATTAGCAGGGGTGAATGATGCTCCAATAATTGTTAAAGCAATAAAAGCTGGTAAAACCACTTTGATTGCAGCAAGTGAATTATTTACTTTAGCAAAAAATTTTATGCCAAACATATTAACAAACCAGTAAGCTACTAAAAACCCTAAAGTAAATAGCAACCCTGTTGTGGTGAGAGTACCATTACTCATTAGGAGATTAGATAGGGATGGTGATATTCCAGCAAGGTATTGTACACTTGCTTGAGCTTCACCTGGAAGACTTCCAATCAGTTCAAGCCAGATAGCAAAAGCAAATATTACTCCAAAGTATTTGTTATGGGATAATGCCCCCATCCTGCCAATAATCCCACGAAGCGGAAAAACCGATACGACTTCAGCTATAACTAATGCCATTAAGATAAAAAATATTAGAGTAAGAAACCATGATAAATAAACCCCAGCACCTGCTGTTTTAGCCCCTAGATAAGAACTAAATAACCAGCCACTACCAATTATACCAGTTGTAGAAATTGCGATGACCGAGAGTAGGCCAATCTTGGGTGTAGAATTTTGCATTATGTTTTCTCCAAAAAATTTTTATTAACGATTTTAATTTATATTACACTAGCACTTTATTTAATTTTGTTTTCAAAAATATTAATATTAGTGACGATATTAAATAGCATATGATAAGCATTGGCTACCATCCTATATGACCCCAAAAGAGTGCTATCTGTCCATTTCCAAATGCAGCACCAAACATAATAACAGTTGCAAGCGACGCACCTAATCCCATAAAGAATCGACTAATGCACATTATATAAAACTTGGGGTATAGCAAAAGATAAGTATGGAACATATTGATAACACTATAAAAGCTTTATTTTTAAGCTTGTTATTTTCTGAATTGGCCGTAGCTAACGACATACAATAGTTTCCTTATGTATAAATGAGTTTAGGAACCAGCTATTATACAATAAAACTTGATGTGCCATCCTAAAATTGTATAGGCGGTAAGTGGATTTAGGGATCAACAGAAACTGGTGGTTTAATTTTTTAGCTCTACAACATTCAACTAGTTGCAAATACTTGTTTATAAGCTCATTAGAGGTTTTATATTTAAGTACTTTTCTTGATAAAAAATATTTTTTAAAATGGTGGCCTGGGCCAGAATCGAACTGGCGACACAAGGATTTTCAATCCTCTGCTCTACCGACTGAGCTACCTGGCCAAATGTCGGAATAGTGTACTAAATGGTGCCGGCAAAAGGAATTGAACCCTCGACCTTCTGATTACAAGTCAGCTGCTCTACCTGCTGAGCTATACCGGCATCAATGGTGGCGAATCAGGGACTCGAACCCCGGACCTGCGGATTATGATTCCGTCGCTCTAACCGGCTGAGCTAATTCGCCACAACGTAGATAAACACTACTTTGTTGAGTTTCACATTGTATACCAATTGGTGCTTTTTGTCAAGATATTTTTCGCACTTATTTGTAACACATTGAATTCATATAAAATATTTTTATCTTTTTTTTAAAAACACTTGCACAATTTATTTATATATATAGTATCTTTATTCTTAGCTAGTTATCATTTGCCTACAAATATTCATTAAGCCACTCGGTAGAATACCAATTAATAGCACTAAACCACCATTAATCAATAATGCTACACGTGGCAATAAACCAACACTTGCAACTTGCAAACCAACATCTTTTTCGTCAAAATACATTACTTTTACTATACGTAGGTAGTAAAATGCACCTATTAAGGATAATACTACCGCAAATACTGCACTCTTAATATACCCTACTTCAACTAATGCTTGTAAAATAGTAAATTTGGCATAAAACCCAGCTAATGGCGGGATTCCAGCTAAAGAGAACATCACCAGAAGCATAATTCCTGCATAAACTGGATGCGATTTATTTAACCCACGTAGATCATCAATTTGCTCACACTCAAATCCATCTTTAGATAAGAAAAGTAGCACCCCAAAACCTGCAAGAGCGGTAATTGCATACACTATAGTATAGAATACTACAGCTGAAATCCCATTAACCGATACAGTCATTAAGCCAAAAGCAATAAACCCCATATGAGCAACTGTTGAATACCCAAGAAGACGCTTGATATTCGTTTGAGCTATAGCAACTATATTTCCGATAAATAATGATAAGAAAGCTAACATCGCTAGCATTACCGACCAATCATGGCTTAACATACCTAGTCCACTAATAAGAAAGCGAATAACAAATACTACTGATGCTAATTTGGTAACTGAACCAATAACTGCAGTTACAGCTAATTGTGAGCCTTCATACACATCAGGTACCCACATATGAAATGGTACTAGACCAAGTTTAAAAACCAAACCCGCAACAATAAATACAAGCCCAAATACTAATAACCCAGCATTTCCCCCTCCATTAGTTGAGATAGCTTGAAATACTTTATCTAACTGTAATTCGCCAGTTGCACCAAACACAAAAGAGACACCATATAAAAGCAAACCTGATGCAAGTGCTCCTAAAATAAAGAATTTCATTGCTGCTTCAGTTGATTTAGTGCTATCACGATTTAGTGCTACCAGTCCATACAAAGCTAAAGATAATAACTCTAAACCAACATATAAAATAAGTAAATTATTTGCAGAAATCATTACTTGCATACCTAGAATAGCGAACAAGAAAATTGCGTAAAATTCACCTTTCATAATTTTTTTATCGCTAATATAGTGTTTAATATATATTACAGTTACGATAGCTAGTATATAAGTAAATAATTTCATACCTTCAGCTAAACTATCTAAAATAAACATATTACCAAATGCATGCTGTATTTGTCCTGGTATAAATACATATACTTGTAAAATATATCCACCAATTAATGCCAATAGAGTAAACAATGTATTTAAATGTTTCTTATTGTCGGCGATAAAAGCATCCAACAAAAGTATCACTACTATCATAGCAGCCATAAATATTTCTGGAATTGCTGCAAATAAGCTTATGTTCATATTCATTTTACCTTTAAACTTTAGAATTAGCGACTTGTACTACCAAATCATGTACCCCAACTTGCATCTTTGATACAAATATCTCAGGATATAAACCCATCCATAACACACCAACTGCTAGAAGAGCTAGAACCACAAACTCAAAGCTGTTCACGTCTTTCATTTCTTCCACGTGGTGGTTATTAACTTCTCCAAACATAACTCTTTTATACATCCATAAAGTAAATGCTGCACCCAAAATAAGTGATATTGCTGCAATTAATCCATAGATAAAGTTATTTTGAACGGATGCCATAATAACCATAAATTCGCCAACAAAACCTGATGTACCTGGTAGCCCAGAATTTGCCATTGAGAACAACATAAAGAATGTTGCAAATATTGGCATTTTAGTAGCTACACCACCATAATCAGCTATATTTCTTGAATGAACTCTATCATACATTACACCAATACACATAAACATAGCCGCAGCAATAAAACCATGCGATATCATCTGTGTTATTGCACCTTGTAGTCCCCAAACACTTGCAATAGGTCCAATAAATAAGAAAGTACCAAGAGTCACAAAACCCATATGCGAAATTGATGAATAAGCAACTAGTTTTTTCATATCTTTTTGTACAATTGCAACTAATCCAATATATACAATCGCAATTAATGATAATATAATCATCAGCGGAGCTAGGTAGCGTGATGCATCAGGTACTATAGGCAACACAAAACGTAAGAATCCATAACCACCTATTTTAAGAGTAATTGCAGCTAATACAATCGAACCGCCTGTTGGAGCTTCTGGATGGGCATCTGGCAACCAAGTATGAACTGGCCACATTGGTACTTTTACTGCAAATGAGAAAAAGAATGCTACGAATATCAAAATTTGGGCAAGCATAGTTAATGGTGTATGATAGTAAGTAAATATATCAAAACTATTGCCACTAACATTATATAGATAAATCAAAGCAACAAGCATTAATAAAGAACCCATTAGGGTATATAAGAAAAACTTAAACGCAGCATACACACGATTTGAACTACCCCATACTCCGATAATAAGATACATTGGTATTAGCATTGCTTCAAAGAAAACATAAAATAAAATCGCATCAAGAGCACCAAATACCGCTGACATAAAGCCAGTCATTAGTAAAAACATACTATTATATAAGGCAACTTTGTGTTTAATAACTCTCCACCCAGCCAGAATCACTAGTACTGTAATAAAGTTATTCAGTAATAAGAACGGCATCGAAATACCATCAACACCAAAGTGATAGTTGATATGAAGCTGTGAAATCCAAGGTATATTTTCTTCAAATTGCATTCCTGAAAAGTTTGAATCAAATTTAAAGAAAATTATTGCTGAGAAAACAAATCCAATTACGGCACCAAGTAATGCCAAGTAGCGTGACATGCACTCATTTTTACCAAAAAATAAAACTATTATACCGGCAACAATAGGTGTCCAAACGGTTAAACTGATTAAATTATGCATCATAGCGTCTAGCCCTTAATTAAATATCAATTTGGTACAGAAGGTAAGTAATAAAATAACGCCAAGAACCATAAAGGTAGCGTAACTGTTTACATAGCCACTTTGTACTTTACGTAAAACCCGTGAATACCACCCAACCACTTTAGCTGAGCCATTCACAATCAAACCATCAATAATAACCATATCACCTATATCCCATAGAAATCTACCGATTCCACGAGCAACTGGTGCAAAGAAGTTAATATATAAATCATCCATATAAAACTTACGTTCTAAAACTATATAAATAGGGTTTATAGCTTTTACAAAATTAGCTGTTTTTATCGGGTTTTTATGTGCTATAAAAGCAATTACTATACCACCAAACGCGAGATACACTGGAAGCTCTGTAAAAGCTTCTAATATCATATGTAGTGGCGTACCAACCTCATTTTGGATATGTTCTACATACCAATTAATATTTGTTACTGAATTTGCAAGTATTGAATCACTTACAAAACCATTATAACCTAGATAACCAATAATAGCTGATGGAATTGCCATAAGTACTAGTGGTAGGGTTACTACCCAGGGAGATTCTTTTGGCTCTACAGCATGGTGATGACTGTGAGAATCATGTGAGTTAGCATGTGTGTCATGGCTATGATTATCATCATGACTTACATGCCGAAATCTCTCTTCACCATGGAAAGTCATAAATATCAAGCGAAAACTATATATTCCTGTTACGATAATTGAAGCATAGACAGTAAATACTGCAAACCATCCACCAGGTACACCATTTTCAAAAGCAACTTTTGCTGATTCTAAAATCATATCTTTGGAGAAGAATCCCGCAAAAGGTGGAATACCCGCTAGAGCTAGACTACCTATTAGCATAGTGATATAAGTTATTGGCATATATTTAGCTAGTCCGCCCATTTTACGCATATCTTGCTCATGGTGCATCGCTATTATTACCGAACCAGCCGCTAAAAATAGTAATCCTTTAAAGAATGCATGGGTCATTAGATGGAAAATCGCAACTGAATAAGCACCACATCCTAGTGCTACAGCCATATAGCCTAGCTGAGACAATGTCGAATACGCAACAACTCTCTTAATATCATTTTGAATAATACCTAACACGCCTAAAAATAAACAGTTTATCCCACCAGCAACGATAATCACTCCAAGAGCAGTTGGTGATAGATTATACATTGGGGATAATCTAGCGACCATAAAGATACCAGCGGTCACCATAGTTGCAGCATGAATCAAAGCAGAAATTGGTGTTGGGCCTTCCATAGAGTCAGGTAGCCATACATGTAATGGAAATTGTGCTGATTTGCCCATAGCTCCAATAAAGAGTAAAATACAAGTAACAGTCATTACATTCCAGCTAGTTCCAGGTAGTGTTGAATTAAGCAAAACTGGTAACTGAGTAAATACTTCGCTATAATTAAGTGTACCAGTATAAGCTAAAACCATAGCAATACCTAGTAAAAAACCTAAATCTCCAATACGGTTTACTAAAAATGCTTTTAGATTGGCAAATATAGCTGTTTCTCTTTTGATATAAAACCCGATAAGTAGATATGATACTAATCCAACACCTTCCCAACCAAAAAATAGTTGTACAAAATTATTAGATAGTACTAACATAAACATCATAAAGGTAAATAATGAAATGTAGCTAAAAAATCTTTGATAGCCTTCTTCATGAGCCATATAGCCAATAGTATAAATATGCACCATCAAAGATACGCTTGATACCACAACAAGCATAATTGAGGTTAAACTATCAACTAATAGCCCAACTGAGAATGTTTGCCCACCAACTTGTAGCCAAGTGTATAATGGTCCGTTGTAGGATAGATTTAGCACTTGTACTTTATATAAGACTATATAAGAACATACTGTAGAAATAAACACCCCCAGTATCGCAAGGCTATGACTAGCACGCTTCCCTATTGCAAAGCCAAACAACCCAACAATAATCGATGAGATTAGTGGGGCTAATATTATAGTTAAATATAAAGAATTTCCAACCATTTTTTAATTCCTAAAATAAGTGCATAACTCAAAAAATCTTCTTCTGTAATCCCAAGCATCAACCAGATGCTGTCTCGTACTCTACCCGTCATCCCAAACATCAACTAGATGCTGTTTCGCAGTGAGTTTGGGATCCATGCCCTAATTGCACCAATAGGGCAAGAGCATGGATCCCAGCCTACGCTGGGATGACGATAAAACCGCTTCAATGACGATTTAACTGTCTCGTACTCTGCCCGTCCCAAGCACCAACTCAATGCTGTCTCGTACTCTGCC
>CANEUJ010000067.1 GCA_947441745.1 Neisseriaceae bacterium
AGGTTCCTAAGTTAGATGCTCAACATACATCAGCAGCATTAGACATTAAAGCTCGTTATAAAATTGGTAACGAATACCGTAATGTTGACCAAGTGGTGAATTTTGCTTATGTAGATGCAAGCAATGAGTCAGCTACTGGTGTGGTTTCTTTAAGTAAAGATATAGTAGTAAACAGTCTGGGTAATAAAGAAGGTTATGCAACTTTATATATTTATGGAACTGGTTCACAAGATACAACATATACAATTAACAATCTTAAACTTGATAACCAAGCCTTGAGTATTACCAGTGGTAATCTGGCAAATACCAAACTTGCTGGCGGACAGGTTGTTGCAGTTGAAGTTGGGGGTTCATTATCAGCCGAACAAAGTTTCGCTCCTGAATTGAATATTAGCTCTAGTCATGACAGCAATAGCTTTAACTATAGTGTAGGTGTATCGGTAGCTCCAGCAATAGCTGCAGCAAATCTGGTAGCCAGTTTCCCAAGTCTAATAGATGTCTCAAAGAATGCAACAGGTGCGATCTTTATCTACAATGCAGGCTCCAAGACAGCATTGTTAGGCAACATTACTTCTTCCAATGCTACAAAATTAGCAATATCATCAACACAAGGTGGTGATTCATGTGCTAGTGTGAGTCAATTAGCCGCTGGGGCAAGTTGTGCCGTTAATTTTAGTATTAGTGATAAAGCTAATGAATCAGCTGATATTAAGATTAGATATGGTTATAAGGAAGAGTATAGTACTACAGTGAAAGACCTTGTAGTTACACAAAACTGGTTTAACTCGGCAATCTCTACACCAAATATGTCATTAGTAGTTACTGAGACTAACATTGTAATTACACCAGGTATTGCTAAAAGTATTCTTGTAACCGTAACTAATAATGGTAATGTCCCGTTCACTAATCTAACATTGAAGCAACACGCTTCAACTACTGATGCTACAGCTTTTCTTAACAATAATACCTGTTCTGGTACATTAGCAGTTGGTGGGCAATGTTTTGCAGCTTTGATGATTGTCGATAATAATCCCAATAGCACCGCTCAGATATTTACCACTGCTAGTGCTACGTTTATTAATAGTAAAAGCATTTCTACTCCATTTGCTAAAGCAATCTTAACTAATTATTCAACTAACTCTATTCTACCAAGTGTAAGTTTTTTGAATCAGCCTACTGCAATGGCAATTGTAGGTAATGGTATTGACTCCAGAACTCAAACAGTTCGTTTGATTAATAACGGTATTTCTTCTGTAAAAATAACAAACGCCGAAATTATTGCTAGTGACGGCTCTAATGTACCTGGATATGTTACTCTTGAGAAATCTACATGTGGAACTCTTCAAAAAAATGAAAGCTGTGCTTTAACAGTAAGATTAGAAACTGCAATTAATAATACCCAGAGTGCATTCAGTAATAATTTCCAACTACGAATTACTACAGATGCAACAAGTAATAACGTATTTAAATCAAGGGTTTTTAATGTATTGACAGAATTAAATAACGCAAAAGCAATAACACAATTTTCATTTGAGAACAGTTTCAGTAGTTTTATTAATGAAGCTACTAAGACTATAGATGTGGTAATGCCATATGGAACAAATGTAACAAATTTAAAAGCAAAATTTGTAACGACTGGCATGAATGTTAAGGTAGGCAATACTATTCAAATTAGTGAAATTACAGGAAATGATTTCTCAAGCCCAGTGACTTATACGGTTGTAGCTTTCGATAAATCGCAAGCTAATTATACAGTTAATGTAAAAACCCCCTTACTTGTAGATTATCCACCAAATTGCCAGTCTACTAATAGTTGTGACTGTCTTCAAGAGACGAGAACAGGTAATGTGTGGTATAAATATATTTATTATCAAAGTGGTAACACCTATTATATGGTATTGAATAATTTTATAAACGCAAAATTAAACAATAAGATGGCGTGTGGGTTTAGCGATAATGGTTGGCATATTCCTTCACCTACAGAGTTTTACAATATAACAGATGTGATCATCCCATTGCAGTATATACCACAATCGGAGCGAGTGCAGTACCTTTTGAATTATAAGTTTTCATTTAATGAGGGTGATCCTACTGATCTAGCAGTTGTCAGTTCAAATTCTAGTAAACAAAGCTTGTGTGCACTCACTTTTTGGGCTAGAGAGATTGGAAATTTCCAGTCAAAATGCACTACAGGCAAATATACCGATGCTCTGGCCTATGATCCTAAGAATGGAGCGCCTGATGGGTGGATTTATTATATGATTGTTCCAATTTATGTATACTCTTCTGTATCTGGTATGGGTGTTCATGCAAAGCCATAATTCTTTAATTATTTGACTCTTTCTGTTACCGCCTTTTAAAGGCGGTAACAGCTATCGAGAGGTGTTGCTTAAGTCCACCTCTGGATAAAATAGAGTTTGGTTTTTTAGGGTTGATTTGGTATTTATTGCCTCAATATCTTGTTTAAAATTTCTAAGTATAATATCAGGTACTTCTTTTTTTAGATCATCTCTTTCATACACCACTAAAATTGATGAGCTATCATTCAGAATAACTACTAAATTATCAGCTTCTAACTCGTATGCCATATATTATATTTGTTTTGGTTGGTATATTATCAAGAAAATTGCCAAAGAATAAAGCAATGCTATGTGAAATTTGGATTGATTTATGAGCAGTATTGTATTGACTGACATGAAACTAGGGTATATCAGAAGTCTGTACTGGGAATGATGAAAATTAGCGTTTATGACAGAAGAGGGGTAACGTCATCCCAGCGAAGGCTGGGATCCCATGCCCTAAATTGTTTAGCTTAGTAGTTGACGTAATACAAAAGGTAGGATTCCACCGTGTTTGTAATATTCAACTTCAATTGGAGTATCAATCCTACATAATACCTTAACCTCTTTCTTTGATCCATCTGGATATGTAATAGCTAGAGTTAGGTTTTGCTGTGGCTTGATGTCGTTTGACACACCCAAGATGTCAAAGGTTTCATTGCCAGTGATATTGAGGCTAGTAGCACTTTCAGAACCGATAAACTGTAACGGAAGAACTCCCATTCCAACTAAGTTGGAACGATGAATACGCTCATAGCTTTTTGCGATAACTGCCTTCACACCTAGTAATTGAGTTCCTTTGGCTGCCCAGTCGCGAGAACTGCCAGTGCCGTATTCTTCACCTGCAAAAATCACAGTTGGTACGTCATTTTTGATATAGCTCATCGCAGCAGAATAAACATCAGTCACTTTACCATCATATAATGTATACCCACCTTCAGTTCTTGAGCCGTCAGTATTTTGTGGTAACATTAGATTTTTAATCCGCACATTGGCAAACGTACCACGCATCATAACATCATGATTTCCGCGGCGAGAACCATAAGAGTTAAACTCTTTTTGTTCTACTCCATGCTCAATCAAATATTTACCAGCAGGAGTGGTTGGTTTAAAAGAACCAGCAGGTGAAATATGGTCAGTCGTAACCGAATCTCCCAAGAGTAATAATGTTTTGGCGTTTTTTATTTCATGAATATCACCATAAGTCATGCTAAAGTCTTTGAAGAATGGCGGTTTGGCAATATAAGTTGATTCTGGCCAACTATATACATTCCCTGTACTAGTCTTGATATCATTCCATAAGTCATTGCCTTTAGTAAAGTGAGAATATAAGTCATTATATACCTTTGGATCTTGGGCTAAATATAGTAATTCACTAATTTCATGAGAGGTAGGCCAAATGTCTTTGAGAAATACTTCACTACCATCATGCCCAACTCCCAAAGCCTCAGTACTTAAATCGATATTAGCACGTCCTGCAATAGCAAAAGCAACTACTAAAGGAGGAGATGCTAGGAAATTTGCCTTAACATTTGGATGAATACGTGCTTCAAAATTACGGTTTCCAGATAATACCGCAGCACCGATTAAATCTTCTTTGACAATTACTTCCAGTAGTTCGGGCTTGAGATCTCCAGCATTTCCGATACAAGTTGTACAACCATAACCAGCTAAATTGAACCCGAGTTTGTTTAAAGACTCAGTAAGACCTGCTTTATCCAAATACTCAGTTACTACACGGGAACCTGGAGCAAGAGAAGTTTTTACACGTTTATGTACACTCAAGCCTTTAGCTACAGCTTTTTTAGCAAGTATCCCAGCTGCAATCATAACGCTTGGATTTGAAGTATTGGTACAAGAAGTAATTGCTGCAATTAATACATCTCCATTACCAACATCAACACCCTCTAGCTTAGTTGGGTAACGCTTATTTAATTGCTCAGGGTTTTTATTAAATCCATTGTCAGCAACTGGTTTACTAAATAAGTTGTTGTAGTTTTTGGCCATATCATTTAATTCAATTCTATCTTGAGGACGTTTTGGCCCTGCAAGAGCTGGTTTGATGGTTGATAAATCAAGTGATAAATAGGTTGAGTACTCAATTTCTCCTGCTTTTGGCATCCCGAATAACTCTTGAGCTTTGAAGTATTCTTCAAATAGTTCAGCCTGTTCATTACTTTTGCCAGTTGCTTTTAAAAATTTAACTGTTGCAGCATCAGGTGGGAAGTAACCCATAGTAGCACCATATTCAGGAGCCATATTGGCAATAGTTGCTCTATCAGTAACTGATAAACTAGCAGCACCTTCTCCATAAAATTCTACGAATTTACCTACCACTTTGGCACTTCGGAGCATTTCAGTAACTTTTAGTACCAAGTCAGTAGCAGTGATGCCTTCACTAAGTTTGTTTTTTAGTTCAACACCAACTACATCAGGAGTCAGGAAGTATACTGGTTGTCCAAGCATACCTGCTTCAGCTTCAATCCCACCAACGCCCCAGCCAACAACACCAACGCCATTAATCATTGTGGTATGGGAGTCAGTACCCACTAGAGTATCAGGATATACTATATCGTTATTAGTTCTAACACCGCGAAAGAAATATTCAAGATTTACTTGATGTACAATCCCTATTCCTGGCGGTACAACACCAAAAGTATCAAATGCTTGCATACCCCATTTTAGGAATTGATAACGTTCTTTGTTACGGTGGAATTCTAATTCCATATTTTGATGTAGAGCATTGGTGGTGCCATAGTAATCAATTTGTACCGAATGATCAACGACCAGATCAACAGGTACTAATGGCTCGATAGTTTTTGGATTCTTACCTAATTTATCAGCAACGCTTCTCATAGCTGCTAAATCACATAATAGTGGTACTCCTGTGAAATCTTGAAGTACAATCCTTGCAACCACAAAAGGAATTTCATTGGTACGAGTGGTATTAGGTAGCCATGATGCTAATTGTTTTACATGTTCTTCACTTACTTTAATATCATCGTAGTTACGTAGCACTGACTCTAGAACTATACGAATACAAACTGGTAGTTTTTTGATATTAAATCCTTGTTTGGATAGTTTAGGTAGTGAGTAGTAAGTATATGTTTTGCCCGATTTTGTAAAGAGGGTTGATTTGGTATCAAATAAATTATGCATGATTGTTCCCTTTGGATAAGTTTTATTCTTAAGCGTAATTATACCACCAAATAATGTGTTATAATTTGTTTGTTGCAAGTTAAAATAATGTTTTAGGTGAATTAAAATATGCAGTATAAAATCCTGATTATAGCTCCAGCATGGGTTGGGGATATAGTAATGGCACAGACATTATTTAAAGCCATCAAAAAGCAGTATGGTGATACACTTGTACTTGATGTATTTGAACCAAGCTTTGCTACTGGTTTGATTTCTCGTATGGAAGAAGTGGATAATATCATTATCAATCCATTCCCTCATGGCAAACTCAATCTGTTACAAAGAATAAAATTAGGGTTTAATTTACGTAAGAATAACTATAATCAGGTTATCGTATTACCAAACTCGCTTAAATCAGCAATTACACCACTCTTTGCTACAATAAAAAAGCGAACTGGGTTTGTGGGGGAGAGTCGCTATGTGCTACTTAATGACATATATAAACTTGATAAAAACAAACTACCGCTTATGATTGATAGGTTTTGTGCTCTTGCAAATAAGGGTAAAAAGCCTGATATTATAGAATTGCCAGAACTGCTAGTTGATACCGTAAGCCAAAAACTACTCCTAGAAAAATTCAATATAAATATCGAAATGCCTATAATAGTGTTTTGCCCAGCAGCTGAATATGGTCCTGCGAAGCGCTGGCCACCAGAATATTTTGCAAAACTAGCTGATTTATTAGGTGGGTATCAGATTGTTATTCTTGGGTCTAGTAAAGATATTGAGATTAGTAATTCAATTATCTCAAAAATTCATAATAAAACTAATGTGTTTGATCTATGTGGTAAAACTAGCTTGTCTGATACTGTAGATATCTTAGCTATGGCAAAATATGTGATAACTAATGACTCAGGGTTAATGCATATCGCTTGTGCAACTGATACCAATGTAATAGCTATTTATGGCTCAACATCTACTTTATTTACACCTCCATTATCTAAAAAAGCACAAACTTTACAATTAAAGCTTGATTGCTCTCCGTGTTTTGAACGCACCTGTCGATTTGGGCATTATAATTGTCTTAACAAGATAACCCCTGATTTAGTAATGAAGCGATTAAGTAATCCGTCACTTGTACTGTAACATACGGTTATTTTTAGCTAATTTTATATTTGCTAGAGCATTTACTATAAAATAGCTAAAATGTTTTTGGGGTTATGATATTATACCGTCATGACATTTTGGTCATAAGCTACATAATTTTTTTGGAGATAGATGTGTTACGTAGAATCATAAAATCACTAGTACCTGCTAAAGGTGATGTATTTTTTATTTTGTTTGAAGAAGCTGCAATTTATGCCAATGATGCAGCAAAAATATTTGTAGATATTTTAAATTGTAGGAATGAAGAACTGCTTGGGCAAATGTTTACTAATTTACGTTTATTAAAACAAAAATCAATTGATAGTAATAAAAAAACGCTACAGTCGTTAAATGTTATGTTTATTACCCCAATTGATAGAGGAGATATTCAGGAGTTATCAGGTCTTTTGAATAAGCTGACTAAACGTATTATCAAGATTGGTACTAAATTAAAGATCTATGATATTGATGCAAATTCAGATGATATTTTAGTAAAAAATGCCAATACCTTATTACAAATTACGGGAGCTTTGGTTGATTGTGTTACTGCTTTGAAGCTTGGTAATACAGATAATATTATAAAAGCTAGTGATAAAATTAATGAATTAGAAGAAAATGGTATCGAAGATTTACGCCAAGCCGTTACTGAAATGTACTCAGGTAAATTTGATACATTGATGATCTTAAAATTAAAAGAAATTTATAAAAACATAGATGGCGTAATTGATGTATCTGTTAGTGCTTCTGATTTGGTAGTACAGGTTTCTGTTAAAAATATATAATTAATCTTTGGAGATAGAGTAATAATATGGACATACCTTTATTTGCAATTATACTAATTGCAATAGCTTTGTTTTTTGAGTTTAGTAATGGTTTTCATGATACTGCAAATGCAGTTGCAACTTCAATATCAACTAAATCGCTCGAGCCGTTTCAGGCGATTTCAATTTCAGCTATATTTAACTTAATAGGTGCTTTTAGTGGTACTGCAGTTGCAGTAACAATAGCCAAAGGATTTGCTGATCCTGCTCTAGCAACACAAGGTGTGATTTTGGCAGCCTTATTATCAGCAATTACCTGGAATCTTCTTACTTGGTATTTTGGTATTCCTTCTAGTTCTTCTCATGCTTTGATAGGTGGTCTAGTTGGGGCTATTATGTTTAATAGTGGCTATAAGGTAATTAACTATATGACTATTTTATATAAAGTTATGATACCAATGGTTATTTCACCACTTATAGGTTTTATGGTTGCGATGTTGATTGTGGTAGTTATTAGACGTACTCTTAAACATAATACTGAGCCTAGAAAAACCAACAATTTTATTCGTGAGTTACAGGTTTTATCAACTGCCTTCCTATCTTTTAGTCATGGCTCCAACGATGCTCAAAAAACTATGGGGATAATTACTCTAACATTATTCAACTTTCATCTAATTCAAAGTGCTGATGTTCCTAGATGGGTTGTATTTGCTTGTGCTTTTTGCATGGCAGCAGGTACTATGGCTGGTGGTATGCGAATTATCAAAACTTTAAGTACTAGAGTTGCCAAATTGGAACCAACCAGTGGTTTCGCGGCTGAACTTAGTTCTGCAATAATTTTATTTGCAGGTTCACGTTTTGGTATTCCTTTAAGTACAACCCACGCTGTATCAGGTTCTATTATGGGTGCTGGTAATGCTGGGTCAACAGGTAAAGTTGGGGTGAACTGGAGTGTGGTTAAAAATATTGTAACGGCTTGGGTTCTAACCCTACCGATGTGCATTCTTATTTCTGGTGTATTCATATATATAATTAAATTTTTTAG
>CANEUJ010000068.1 GCA_947441745.1 Neisseriaceae bacterium
CAATACCTGCAAAGAAATAAATTTCAGATTCTTTTCTAGGGCCAAATGATAGCACACATAGTATACCAGCAGTTTGAGCTAATGCTTCAATAATAAGCACACCTGGCATAACAGGGTAATCTGGAAAATGCCCCGTGAAATGTAGCTCATTCATAGTTACATTTTTTAGTACTTTAATATTTTTACCAGGCTCTACATCAAGAACTCTATCAACCAACAAAAATGGATAACGATGTGGCAATTGCTTCATAATTTCATTTATATTAATTGGCATTTCAGGTTTTGGCATAAACATTTGCATCTCCTTGTATTTGCTCAAATTGTTTTTCTAAAAATTTTAATCTTTGCTGCATTTCATTTAAATGTCTAATATGTACCGCATTTTTAGCATAATCCTTATAGTTACTAAATGGGTATGCCGCCATATATAGGTCTGGAGTAGTGATACTCTTACCAATTCCAGTATAGGCACCAATTACAGTATGATCACATATATTAATATGGTCTGCTATTCCCGCACTACCAGCTAAAATACAGTATTTTCCAATTACACTAGAACCAGCAATCCCTACTTGAGCAGCAATTACACTATGAGCTCCTATTTTAACATTGTGAGCAATCTGTACCAAATTATCAATTACTACGCCATTTTCTATTGTAGTTGGACCAAAAGTTCCACCATCTATCGTAGTATTGGCTCCAATTTCGACATTATTTCCGATGCAAACCCCACCTATTTGAGGGATTTTATGGCGTTCTTTTTTATTATCAGGAGCATATCCAAAGCCATCCGCCCCAATAATCACTCCACTATGAATAATACAATTATTACCAATTTTAACATTAGCATAAATCGTCACATTAGGATAAATAGTAACATTATCTCCAATAACTACATTATCTCCAATAACGCTATTTGGATATACTTGAGTATTATTACCAATTACTGATTTTTTCCCAATTACTACATTTTGTGATATCGCACAGTTACTACCAATAACAGCTGTTACATCAAGATAACTTGTCTCACTTACACCTCTAGCTAATTGCGGCAATGGATTAAATAAATTACTTACTTGTGCAAAATATAAATAAGGATCGTCAGCTATTATAGCAGGAATGTCTATCTTATCAAGCTCTTCCTCTTTTATAATAATTGCACTTGCTTTACACATAGGTAATTCTTTAGCAAATTTTTTATCACTAAAAAAAGTAAGCTCACCAGGCAGTGCCTTATCTGTTGGCATAATAGATGTAACAGTAACATCATCCCCTTTAAGAACGCCACCAAATTTAGCAATTAACTCAGATAATTTATATTGCATTTATAAAACCCTCATAATTAAAGTAGAACTAAAACCAAGAGCTTACTTAGTTTTTGGTGTCGCCAAACCTGCAGTTGTTGCTGGACTTAACGGCTGTTTTTCAACACTATCTAACTGCTTGATTAGTTCCGCACTATTTACTTTGTTTAATTCTGCAATAACTCGATCTGTCAAGTCATATTTAGGCTTTGCATATACTAACTGATTTGAAGTTAATACCAAATCAAAATCATCCTTATCACTAATATCTTTCAAAATAGTATTAGCACGCCCCAATACTGCTGCTGAAGCAAAATCTTGAGCTTTTTGTGCAGACTGCTGGAAAGTCGTGTATTTTTGTTGAAACTCCATCTGATCTTTTTGATAAGTCACTTGTAAACTTTCTAAACTAGCACGATCAGTTGCGGTTAATTTATCCATACTCGGAGCTTTTTTCATAATAGCCTGCATCTGAGTTTGTTCACTAGCTAGCTTGTCATTCATAGTTTTTAAACTTTTTTGTTGCGGATCAAATTTAGTCTTCAAAGCCTCTTGCATTGCAAGAGCGGGTTTTGAAGTTGAAAAAACTTTACTAACATCAACATAACCTAGCTTAAAGTCAGTGGCGTAAGCTAATGTTGAACTTACTAATAAACTTAATAATAGTTTGCGTTGCATAATATATACCCTTAAAAAATAAGTAATTAAAAAGATGTCCCCAATTGAAACTGAAACGGTTGTAAATTATCATTTGGCTGGCTAAACATTGGCAAGGCATAACTTAGCTTAATGGGCCCAAGTGGCGAAATCCAAGTTAAACCAAGACCATAACTACCACGAAATGACTGTTCAGGAGTTAGCCCAAAGGAGTTACCCCCCCATAGTGAGCCCATATCATAAAACACCCCCAAACGCACAAGATGCTGATCTTTAATCCATGGCATAGGAAATAGTATATCATTAGTCCAAACCACTTCATTAACACCACCAAGTGATGAACCGTCTGTATCTTTAGGACCAATAGTACCAATATAGTAACCTCTAATTGAGTTGATACCACCAAGAAAATAATTTTGATAAAACGGTACTGTGCTACCACCGTAGGCATTAATTGTACCAAATTGTGCATTAGAACGCCAAACATAATCACTATCACCCAAAGATGTAAACCATGTATTTTGAGAAGTGAACCGGTAATACTGTGCACCAACCAAAGGCATAGTAATATCCGCAGTCTGGTTATAAAGAGCACCTGATGTCGGCCACAAGGTGCTATCAGTAGTATTTCTAACCCAACCAACAGACACTGGAACTGCATTTACAGAGTCACCAAACTGATTAGTAAATTGTACAAATCTTAAAGGTACATTAGCACTTGACAAATTAATTTGATTATTTTCAAAACCCGCACTAAAATTGATTTTATCATATTCGGACACTGGCATTCCAAGCCTTGCCCTAGCACCAATTGTTTGCGTGGAATATGGGCTAATCCCCGCTTGATTGGGTGTATATAAGTTATCATAAATATCATAACCAAGACTTGTAGCATTGGGTTTATAATACGGATCTGTAAAAGATAATGAAACACTTTGATTTAATGCACTTGTGGAAGCACTTAATGATGCAGATTTACCCGAACCAAATAAATTTGATTGCGAAATCGAACCATTTAATAGTACGCCTTGACCTTGGGCATACCCTACCCCAAAATTTATACTACCAGTATTAGTTTCTTCAACATCCACATTCAAATCAACATTATCCCCAACACCAGGAACTGGTGTAGTCGTTATATTTGCAGATTTAAAGTACCCAAGTAGATTTAAACGTTCTTTTGAGCGCTTAACTGCACTTGAATCGTATAGAGCATTTTCAGATTGTCTTAATTCACGCCTAACCACAATATCACGAGTTTTCTTATTTCCACTAATATTAATTTGACGTACATAGATTTTTTTACCAATATCCATAAAGAAAGTAAAACTAACCATCTTATTTTTTTCATCAAACTCAGGGACTGGGTTTACATTTGCTGAAGCATATCCATAATGCCCAAGTTTAGTCTTTAAATCATCAACAGTTTTGTTAATTAGAGATTGGTTTACCACTTTACCAGGCTTTAATAGAATCAAAGGCTCTAACTCTGCTAGGGGAATATTTTTTGTATTACCTGCAAGTTTGGCATTTTTAATTTTATATTTGGAGCCTTCAATTATATTGATGGTTATATATACTGATTTTTTATCTGGGGTTAACTGAACTTGGATAAAATTAATCTTAAAATTAATATAACCATGATCTTGATAGTATACTCGAATTTTTTCAAGATCCGCAGATAGTTTATCACTTACATAATCATTATCTTTGTGCCACCAGCTAAGCCAGTTACCAGTATTTAGAAACATTTCTTTATCAAGAATTTTTTCACTAAATACTTTATTACCAACAAAGACAATAGAAGCAATTTTAGCTGGATCACCTTCTATAATTTTTATACTTATTGCAACCCTATTTCGTTCTAGTTTAACAATTACAGGAGTAATCGTAACTGAATAAAGCCCTCGATTGTAATATTCAGACCTAAGACTTAAAATAGCCTCATCAATTATGCTTTGGTCAAAAATATTACCTTCGGCCAAACCACTATCTTTAAGTGATTTTGTTAATAAATCATGATCAAATGCTTTATCCCCTGTTATAGTTAATTCAGAAATAATCGGACGCTCTACAATATCAATAATTAAGACATTTGATTGCTCTTCAACCCTTACATCTGTAAAAAACCCAGTAGCATATAACTTAGTAATAATATCATCAACTGTCGTTTGAGATAATGAATCTCCAACTTTAACTGGTAAATAAGAAAAAACTGTACCAGCTTCAATCCTTTGTAAACCATTAATTCTTATATTTTTTACCACAAATGGTGTAAAAGCATAGACATGTCCCAGCATAAGGAACATCCCCCCCAAAATCATTAGTATTGTTTTTCGTATATTTATTATAATTTTAGTATCTCATTATTACAAAAGGCTTTGATAGTTACTTAAAGATTGTTTCATTTTTTCCATAGCCTTAACTTCAATCTGCCTTATTCTTTCAGCTGATACTGAATATTTTGCTGCTAACTCATGTAGTGTTAATTCATTTCCTGCTTCAGCAAGCCAACGAGATCTAATAATATCACGACTTCTCTCATCTAGCTCTGATAGTGCTGCTTCTATCCCATCAGTATGTAATTTATCTTGACTCTTCTTCTCTACCATCATTTCAGGAGTATGGTCTTCATCGCGTAACCAATCAACTGGTGCAAAACCTTCACCATTTTCAGGTAATATACTAACATCGCCCCCAGTTAGGCGCATATTCATATCAACCACATCATTTCTAGTTACATCTAGTTCTTTGGCAATTTTATTAGCTTCAATCTCAGATAAATTACCCATATCTTCTTTGTGCGAACGTAAATTAAAGAATAATTTTCGTTGACTCTTTGTCGTTACAGTTCTAACAATACGCCAATTTTTAATCACATACTCATTTATTTCAGCACGAATCCAATGAATAGCAAAAGTAACTAAGCGTACTTTACGTCTTGCATCAAACCTTTTTACAGCTTTCATTAGACCAATAGTACCTTCTTGAATTATATCAGCTAATGGTAAACCATAACCCATATAACCACGTGATATAGATACTACTAGCCTTAAATGTGATAAAACAAGATAACGCGCTGCTTCAACATCTTCATCATTACGCCACTGCTCTGCCAAATCATACTCTTCTTTGTCTGTTAATAACGGAATAGTATTTACAAAACTTATATATGCTTCAATACCACCAGTACTTACAACAGGTAGATTAGCTGGAAAATTATCAGGTTTTTTCATTTATCTTCAAAATCAAAAACGATGCCTCATGGCACCATTTATAAAATGTTAAGCTCCATTTTGGTCAAGTAAATGACGTTTTTCTTTTATTTTTGCCCACTCATCAGCGTCAACTGGTGCATCTTTCTTAGATACAATAGGTTTCCAGTTAGCATTTTTGGACAAAATATCATTCAAATGAATAAAATCTTGCTGCTCTTCAGGTACTTCATCCTCAGGAAAGATAGCATCAACGGGACATTCAGCAACACATAGTGTACAATCAATACACTCGTCAGGGTCAATTACTAGAAAATTAGGCCCCTCACGAAAGCAGTCCACAGGACATACATCTACACAATCAGTGTATTTACATTTAATACAACTCTCAGTAATTATATATGCCATTTAGTACTATTCTCCATAATTAATCTCTCTCTTCTCATTATTTACTTTCTCTCAACAGCAAGAGCTACTCCCATGCCCCCACCGATACATAAAGCCGCCAGGGCTTTTTTAGCATCAATTCTAACCATTTCATGTAATAAACTGACCAAAATTCTACATCCAGATGCACCAACTGGGTGACCTATTGCAATAGATCCACCATTCACATTTACTTTATTAGTATCCCAACCAAGTTCTTTATTAACGGCAACAGCCTGAGCTGCAAATGCTTCGTTAGCTTCAATTAGATCCAAATCATTGACATTCCAATTAGCACGAGCTAAAACTTTTTGAGTTGCATAAACTGGCCCCATACCCATTAGTTCTGGCTCAAGCCCTGCTGAAGCATAAGCTTTTACATAAGCTATAACTACCAACCCTAATTCTTTTGCCTTATCTTCACTCATCATTAATACTGCTGCAGCACCATCATTGATACCTGAAGCATTTCCTGCAGTAACAGTACCATTTTCTTTTTTAAACACTGGTTTTAGTTTGGCCAAAGCATCATATACTACACCAGATTTAATAAATTCATCTTTTTGAAAACTAATAGAATCACCTTTTCTTTGTGGAACCATAACAGGGACTATTTCAGAGTCAAATTTACCAAATAACTGTGCTTGTTCTGCTTTATTTTGTGAACTAACGGCAAATTTATCCTGCTCTTCACGAGTTATATTATACTTTTGGGCGATATTTTCTGCAGTAACTCCCATATGATATTTATTATATACATCAGTTAGTGCATCGTATACCATAGAATCAAGCATAGTAATATTACCCATCTTTGTACCATCACGAGATCCAAGCATAATATGTGGTGATAACGACATATTTTCTTGTCCACCAGCAATTACGATATCGGCATCACCACAAGCAATAGCTTGAGCTGCTAAATGCGTTGATTTAAGTCCTGAACCACACACTTGATTTATCGTCAAAGCAGGAGTTTCTTTAGGTAAACCAGCCTTTAAAGCCGCTTGGCGTGCTGGATTTTGCCCTGCTCCCGCAGTTAAAACCTGCCCCATAATCACTTCTGATACTTGCTCGGGTTTTACGTTGGTTTCTTCTAATAGAGCCTTGATCACAATAGCACCAAGTTCAGATGCAGGAATCTTAGATAAGCTTCCTAAAAAGCTACCAACTGCAGTTCTTTTAGCAGCAACAATCACCACATTTCGCATATTTCAACTCCAAATAAATTTCTCTAGTTCGTATAATCTTAGGGCATGGATCCCAAATTCTCTATGAGACAGCAAAAGTTCATGTTTGGGATGACAGAAAAACTATAACTTTATCTCACAACCATAGCTCTTTATTTCGTCATCCAAGCGTTAGTTGGGATCTATGATCTCAAATTTCTACAAAGCATCAGCTTCAACTACACTCACCGCCTTAGCCTTAACATAATCCCCAGGTGCATCAAGTATAGGTTTATAAACTTTACTGCCTAAGGTTTTTTTGGCTATTATTTCTCCCCCTGATAACGGTGCTAACCAAGCACTAAAATCTTTCCACCAACTACCAGGCATTTCTTTAGCATTTTTAAACCACTCATCCGAACTTTTGGCTAAATTATCATTTACCCAATAATTACGCTTGTCACTACTAACAGGATTTACGACACCAGCTGTATGACCAGAAGCACCCAGAACAAATCGTGTATTACCCTTAAAGTAATTAGTTGTTTTATAAGCAGACTTCCAAGGTACAATATGATCTTTTTGAGCAGCAAATAAATAAGACGGATAGTCAAGTTTACTTGGATCCATCTCAACATCATCAATTACTAATTTACCTTTAACTAAATCATTATTAAGGTAAAGCCTAGTCAATAAAAAAGAATGCATTAGTACTGGTAAATCAACAGCGTCATTATTCCAATACAATATATCAAATGGCTGCGGTGTTTTTCCAAGCAAATAATTATTTATCCAGTAATTCCATATCAATTCATTAGCTCTAAGAGATGAGAATGTTTGAGAAATAACACGTCCAGACATTACTCCACCATCACCTGTTGTGGCTTCTTTTAACTTCATCAAGTCACGATCAAGGAAGAATTTAATATCACCAGGGGCTGCATGATCAAGCATAACAGTCATATGTGATAATGAATTTATCCATTCAAATTTGCGTGATTTTAATAATAGGCAAGCTGTTGTAAGAATAATCCCACCGACACAATAACCTAGCGTGTTAATTTTCTCTTGCCCACTAATCTCACGAATAACTTCTAGAGACTTAATAACCCCAAGATTTACATACTCTTCCCAGCGAAATGCTCGCATATCTTTATCCGCAGATTTCCAAGATAATAAAAATACAGTGTAACCTTGATCAACTAGATATTTAACCATTGAATTACTTTGCTGTAAATCAAGAATATAATATTTGTTTATACATGGAGGGACGATTAATAATGGAATTTCATGTACTTTTATAGTTGATGGCTTATATTCGATTAATTCAATTAATTCATTTTTAAAGATTACTTTCCCACTACTAACAGCTAAATTCTCACCAACAGCGAATCTTGACTCATCCGTCATTGTAATATAGCCATTATTGATATCTTCAACCATATTTTTCATACCATCAACTAATGAACGTCCATTAGTTTCAACTACAGCTTTAATAACTTCTGGATTAGTAA
>CANEUJ010000069.1 GCA_947441745.1 Neisseriaceae bacterium
AAAAGTTAGGGGTTACGCTAACTGATGTAGAAAATGCAATTAATGAACAAAACGTCCAAGTTGCAGTTGGGCAAACAGGTGCACCACCTACAGTTGGTAAAAGCTTGATGGTAATTAATTTGGTTGGGCAAAGCTACTATAGTGACCCGAAGCAATTTGAAAATATTATCATTAGAAGTAAAGGTGTTCAATATATTAGAATTAAAGATATTGCTAGAGTAGAGCTTGGTGCATTTAGCTATGATACGATTAATAAATTAAATAAAAAATCAACAATTGGTTTACAAATTTATCTTGACCCAACTGCTAACCAACTTCAAGTACACGGTGATATTGTAAAAACTATGGAAAAACTAGCCCAACAGTTTCCAGATGGGATGAGTTATACCGTAGCTTTTGATAATACCAAGTTTATCAAAAAAGCTTTATCTAATGTAAGTGATACATTACGTGATGCTTGTATCCTCGTGATTTTTGTAGTGTTTTTGTTCTTACAAAAAGCTCGTGCTACTTTAATTCCAGTACTAACTATTCCAGTTGCAGTTATTGGTACTTTTGCTGGAATGTATGTTACGGGATTTAGTATTAATAATTTAACATTGTTTGGCTTGATTTTATCAATTGGTATTGTGGTTGATGACTCGATAGTAGTAATCGAAAACGTTGAACGGATTATGGAGGCTGAGGGTATTAGTGCTAAACAAGCTAGTATAAAGACTATGAATGAAGTAGCAAGTGCCTTGATTGCTATTGTACTTGTTTTATGCTGTGCCTTTATTCCATCAGCATTTTTGGGTGGCTTAACAGGTATTTTATATCAACAATTTGCAATTACTATATCAATTTCAGTAGTGCTATCAGGTATTGTAGCACTTACCTTAACTCCAGCATTGTGTGCTATTTTTCTAAAAAATCATCAAGCTCATGCCAAAAAAGCTAAAGTATTTGAGAAGTTTAATGATGGTTTCGAGTGGGTTACCGATAAGTATATTGTCGCCGTTAAGTTTTTACTAAACTATCGTAGACTTACAATTATACTTTTTGGCTTGGTGTTAATCATAACTGGACTATTATTTTATATATTACCAGTTGGATTTATTCCCAATGAAGATAAGGGTTTTTATGTAACCCAAGTCACATTACCTAATAATGCATCATTGCAAAGAACGGAATCAGTTACCGATGACTACATTAATCATTTACTTAAAAATAAAAATATTGAAAATACAGTTAGTTTAATTGGAATTGATCAACTGCATGCGGGTTCCGTTAAAACCAATGTAGCAACTATAACAACTGATTTAATTGATTGGGATAGTCGTAAAGTTGATGTAAATCAATTAATTAAAGATGCTAATGAATATGGTAATACTTTAAAAGAAGCCAAATTTACTGTTTATAATCAGCCTGCAATTGATGGTTTAAGTAGTACCAATGGTATTGAGGTTTATATTCAAGATAAGGTGAATGGGGACTATTTTGCACTTGAAAGTTATGCTAAGCAAATAACTACTATTCTTAATAAGAATAAAGATATTAATACGAGTTACTTTACCTTTAATCCAAATACTCAAGCTTATAGTGTATTGGTTAATATTGAAATGGCTAAGTTTTATGGTCTAAATGTACAAGATATTTATAATGTTCTTGAAGCTAATTACGCTCCTGATTTAGTTAACTATTTTTATATTATGGGTGATTTATTTTGGGTTATTTTGCAAGGTGATGAGCAGTTTAGAAAGTCTCCATTCCAGCTAGATAATTTATGGGTTAAAAATGCTAATGAGTCAATGGTTCCAGTAAATTCAGTAGTAAAGACACAAATGACTACGGCTCCTGATGTAATTGAACGAGTTAATGACTTTTTAGCAACTAAAATAGTGGTTGAGCCACGTGAAGGGATTACTATTCAAGATGCTATGCGTCTAATACAGTCAGCAATTATACAAGTTTTGCCTAAAGAATATAGCTATACTTGGTATGGGGTTAGTTATCAACAACAAAGTGGTAATGCAACATCTATAATGGCATTTGCTTTTGGGATAATTATGATTTTCCTAGTACTAGCTGGTCAGTTTGAAATGTGGAGGTTGCCTATTGTAGTATTAATGGCAATTCCATTTGCATTATTTGGTGCTAGTGGCATATTGTTTTTAAGAAATTTGACCGATGACTTGTATTTTCAGATAAGCTTAATTACCTTACTTGGTTTATCAGCCAAAAATGCAATTTTAATTGCTGAGTTTGCACTCGAGCATTGGAGGGAAGGATTACCAACAGTTGAGTCGGCATTAATTGCGGCTCGTCAAAGGTTTAGACCTATTGTGATGACATCTTTAGCGTTTATCCTAGGTACATTACCACTCGCATTTGCTCATGGGGCAAACTCCAACGCAGAGCATTCAGTTGGTACTGGTATTATTGGTGGGATGCTGGGTTCTACATTTATTTCGACAATATTCGTTCCAGTGTTTTTTGTGGTAATTATGGGTAAGAAAAAGCTAAAACCACGAGAAGATGACGAAGATATTGTTGTCCTAGAGACACATTCAAAAGATTAATATCTAACACCTAATTTATTTCATTATATTTTCAAATTAAAATTTTCGTTGCTAGACTAAGTCTGGCAGCGAATTTACCCCATTTTTTGCGTAGATTACGCAAAATTTTCTAAAAGTTGTTTCATATAATATCGCTTAACCTATGTTTTAGTTAAGAGGATTATTATGTTGTACATTATTTCATCATTCAAAAAAATCATTTTTACCTTGTCTCTATCCTTCTATTCATTAGTCGTTTATGCCTCTGATACTACTGGAATTCGTGATGTTGATGATATGTTAAAAACTGGTCGAAGTATTGTATCAGTTGCCGCAAAGTGGGGAGGTATTGTAACTGTTGTAGTAGCAGCTCTTGCTCTTGGTAGTGGTCGCTTACAAGGCTCAGCTGCTCAAACTATTAGTAAGGTATTTATTGTAATTGGTTTATTAATGGCTGCATTTAGTTATTTTGGTAATGAAGTGAGTTGGGGCTATAGTTTCTAAAATGCAACGTAAAATTATTATCCATAAATCACTTTATCGTCCAACATTATTTGTTGGATGTGAGCGCATACCTTTTACTTTGGTAGTAACTATAGGTGGTGTGGTTATGATGGCATACCAAAACCTTTGGATATCGATAGGAGTTTTTATTTATTACCTAATTACTATTATGTTGATTCGTCGTGTAAATGAGGAAGACCCACAGTTTTTTTTATGTCTCACTAGATATGTGGTTCATTATGCAGATTATTATCCTGCAAATGAATTTTATCCTGGTAAACCAGATATACCATATTCATTTTTTAATTGAGTAGAATTAAATGTTAAATAATATTTTTCATCAAGGTAAAACCATTCTAAAAAATTTTGTGAGTGGTCGAACATTTGCAGGGAATAACTTTGGATTATCTGATTTATTGTTATATGCCAAAATGGTTGATGAAGGAATAATTTTACAAACTGATGGTTCATTTTTAGCTGCATTTTGGTTCAAAGGGTCTGATCTTGAAACATCTACTGATGAAGAATTGGCTATTTTATCAGCACAAATTAATACTGCGTTTAATCTACTTAGCTCAGGGTGGCTATTTCATATTGATACCTTAAGATATAAAGCAATGGATTATACTAAAGAGAAAGATTCGTTTTTCCCAGATGCTACTAGTAAATTAATTGATAATGAACGAAGAAGCATCTATCAAAGTGAGGGAAGTCATTACGAAAATGCTTATGCTATTAGTTTTACATATCGTCCAACTGTTGATTTTGGTAGTCGGCTTGGCTTGTTTTTTAGAAAAACAAATGGATCAACAGAGTATGATTATTCACATTATTTGAGTATATTTAAAAATAAATTACATGAAATAATTGAGCTTCTTACTAAACAAATAAACTTATTACCTATGAAGTCAGATGATATTTTATCTTATATAAGTTGGTGTTTGACTGGGGAACCTATTGAACTAAAGCTACCTATTAGATACGGTATATTTCTCAAGCACTATCTAGCTAGTCATGACTTATATGGTGGCGAAAACCCCAAAATTGGTGATAATTATATTAAAGCAATAACAGTATCAGGGTTTCCAAGTGAATCATACCCTGGGATTTTAGATAAATTAAATTATCTTGATTTTGAATATCGCTGGAGTACGCGGTTTATATTTTTAAGTCAATACGAAGGTAGTAAAGTAATTGATAGAATTTCAAATCTGTGGTATCAAAAAAGAATTAGTGCAAGTGATACCATAAAGCTATCATTATCAATTGATTCTAATATAAAAATTAACCAAAATTCAGATTCACAATACCAAGATGCTGAGTCAGCAAAGTCAATTAATGAAAGTGGTGATGTAAAGTTTGGATTTTATACTGCAACAGTGATTGTAATAGATAAAAATCAAGCAAATGTTGATCATAAAGCAGATCTGATTAGAACTTTATTTAGAAGTTTAGGTTTTCAAAGTCAGGTTGAAAGAATACATTCGGTCGAAGCTTATTTAGGTACCCTGCCAGGATATTCCTATGCTAATGTCCGTAAATGGCTGATTCATACTCTAAATATCTCAGATATTATGCCAAGTACTTCAATATGGTCTGGGCTAAGTTATAATCCATGTGGCTTTTATCCAGAGAACAGCCCTCCATTGTTTTTTGCAGAAACCACAGGAAGTACACCATTACGTTTATCATTACATGTTGCAGATAATGGACATACTTTGATACTAGGGCCAACTGGTTCAGGTAAGTCAACATTACTTAATTTTATAATTGCTCAACACTTGCGTTATAAGAATGCTCGAGTTTTTGTATTTGATAAAAATAGAAGCTCATTGCCTCTATGCTATGGCTGTAATGGTAATTTCTTTGATATTGGTAACTCAACGAATAATATTTATTTCCAACCATTGGCTAATCTTGAAAGTGATCTTGATTTTGATTTTGCAGCTAATTGGGTTGAAGAGCTTTGTGTTTTAAATGGTTTAGCTGATAAGTTTAATGATAGTCATCGCTTAGCGATTAGAAAAGCATTAGTTTTAATGCAACAAGAAACACCGCAGCCACGAAGGACTTTATCCTACTTTAGACATTTAGTTCAGGATTATGATAAATCAGTTGCTGCTATTTTGGATAATTTTAGTCAGGAGCAAAGAGCTTTATATGAAACATCTAGCTCATCAAGTGGACTTGTTAATAAAATTTTTGATGCTTCAGATAATGTTCTTAGTTTTGGTGTTTTTAATGTATTTGAAATGGGTAAATTAATGGATATGGGGGATAAGGTAATTATTCCTGCACTTCGTTATTTAATTCATGTAATCAGTAAGCAGTTTGATAATGCTTTTCCAACTCTAATTGTTTTTGATGAAAGTTTTATATTTTTTAAGCATCCATTATTTCGGGAACGGATAATTGAATGGATTAAGACGGTTCGAAAATTTAATGTGGCTATTGTTTTTGCAACACAAGAAATGGCTGATTTGATGAAATATAGCGATTTAAATAGTGCCCTTAAAACTAACTGTGCGACAAAAATATTTTTACCAAATAGAAAAGCATCATCTGCAGAAATTTTTGACCAATACCGGGCACATGATCTAAATAAAAAGCAAATTGATCTAATCGCCCATGGTGTTCGTGGAGACTATTTTTATTTTAGTGATTTGGGTACCAGGAGGTTTAGTCTAGAACTTAATAAAAATCAAGCAACATATGCTTTTGTAGCTAGAACCAGTCAGCAAGACATTAATGATGCAATAAAGATAAAAGCAAATTATCCCAATGAATTTGGATTAGCATGGCTTAAACATTGCAAAATTGATAGTAGTTTAGTGAGTCAATGGAATAATTATAATGTGGATGGATGTAATAATGACTAAACAAAATGTATATTTACACCAATTGGAGAAAGATGGCTGGAATGATATTCAGGCCTATCATATTGAAAATGAATCAGCTTGGCGAAGCGTTGCGATTATTGCAATATGTGCCTTGGTAATAGTATCTACATTTGCGATCTATATGGTAAATCAAGATAAGCATAAGGTATTGGTTTTTGAAAAAGATAGTCTTGGGAATATAACAACACTTGGATTAGCAAGTAAAACAATTAATGTAGATAATAAAATCATTGCTCATCAACTAGCTAATTTTATCATAGCTTTACGAGAGGTACCCAAAGATTCAGTATTAAAGCGTAGAAATATTGATATTGTTCATAAAATGACAGATTATGCAATCAAAGCCGAGATAGATCAAATGTTTATTGCACATTATTCTAAATATATTGATACCGTAATTGCAGTTAATCTAAATCAAATCAAACCGTTAGAGTCTGGGCGGTCGTGGGAGATTAGCTGGAGTGAGGAGACGGTTTTAGCTGACGGTGTTGCTGGAAAAACTACTAACTATAGTAGTGTGATTAGTTTTATACGAAAAGATAGCCTTGATACAAAGACTCAGCTAGTGAATCCAATCGGTTTATTAATTACTTATATTCATCCAGTGGAGGATATTAATGCAAAATAAATTAATTATCATAATCATATGTATTTTTGGGTGCATTAATGCATATGCGAGTAAAGCTATTACAAAGTCAAGTCAAATACAAACTAATTTGGAAATAATCGAGTTTGATTTTAATTACTCAGGGAATGTAAATAATATCCCACAGCTATTAAAACAGTATGACAGCAAATTGCTTATTTTAGCACCATTAGGTGATAAAAAATCATTGGATGTTAATTTGAAACTTCAGAAGGTTAATATAAATGATATAAATGATGCACTTAAAAGCCAAACTAGTGGACAAGTAAGCCTAATTTATAATGCTAATAATAGTAGCCTTAGACTTAATTTTACAACTGTTACCGATGTTGGAGCTGATGCTGTTAAAGAGTCGCTTAAATGGCAGCAGGGTGTAGCACCAAAGCCTGTTCTTAGACGTGATGGAGTTGTGCGTTTTCCTTATGGAGAGTACCAACCTGTTGTAACATGTCAGCCACTTAATTTGTGTGATATTGAGCTTCAAGCAGGAGAGGAGATTGAAGGAATTGTAATTGCTGACTCTGCACGCTGGAATGAGGGTGATCAAGGGATACCTGTAGTTTATTCAGGAAGTGGCAGCACTTTGACACCACATTTGGTATTAAAACCTAATCAAGCTGGGATTGAGACTACATTACTTGTTACAACTACTAGGCGTACGTATAGTTTTAAATTGAAATCTTCTAATAGTGATTATGTACTGCGTACTGGTTTTTATTATCCATCAGACATGATACAAAAGTTTGAAACCAATAAGGCAAATTTGCGTGAAACAAAAGCTGAAAGTATTGGTAATAGCACTAATCCGAGTTTGAAAATGCCATTAGTTAATCTTAGTCATGTTAACTATAATTATTCTATAGATGGTAATAACTATGATTTTAAACCAACGCAAGTATTTGATGATGGCACTAGTGTTTATGTGCAGCTACCTCCAGATATAAGCTCTAGAAGTCTACCTGGGATATGTATTATTCCTGATGATGACGATAAACAATGTGAAATGGTTAATTTTAGATATAACGAACATTTTTATATTATTGACAAATTATTTAATCAAGCGAAGCTGATAAATGGCTTTGGTGATTTGGCACAAACGATAACTATAAAAAGAAACCCTAGAAAAGGATTCTGGTCAAGGTTGTTTGGTGGCTAATTATGGGTAAACTATTTGATAAACAGGTTAATAATGAAGGGCTATCAAGAAAAAAGATACTCTTTTTTGGTAGTGTTTTAGCTATTGCTATTGTTGTTATTGTGTTTTATGGCACTTTTACAAATGATAAAACCACAGTATCAGAGGATATTAAGCCATATGCTAGTTATAATAATCGTGATACGGATATATTAGCTAAAGTTAAACTCACTAGTGAATCTATAGCTATTAATGCTAGTAGCCCTAAATTCGTGGCTAAAGCTGTAGAGTCAATAGTAAATGTACCACCAATTGTTGATAATGAAGAAATACAGTTTAAACGGCAGTTGCTACAATTAAAACAAAAGCAGCTACTTAAGGAAGTGGATTCTGAAAATAATGGCATTAGCTCAAAAACATTGATGTTTAGTAAATTTTCAAAAAATATAGAATCAACGAGTAATGGCTCTTCTATCAGCTCAGTATCTAACATTCA
>CANEUJ010000070.1 GCA_947441745.1 Neisseriaceae bacterium
CTTCCGATCTGATCTTAAATATCTAGCAGGCCATGCATTAGTTGGTGGGGCAAGAGCTAGCATGTATAATGCTATGCCTGAATCTGGTGTTGATAAACTAGTTGGTTTCATGAAACACTTTGCTTCAAAGTATGCTTAAAAATGGAATCTGTAAATTTTAGGACAAATAGTTTAATCCAATTATTCAAAGATACCATTACTAAAAATGGCTTTATAGGTGATTTTTATACTGATTATCCTAATCGCTTAATAAATGCAACTGATAACAGTATTTATGAGTTATTACCAGAAGCTGTAATACAGCCATCAAATGCTTACGATGTTGAACTTATTATCAACACTTCAAATCAAGAACCATTTAAAAATCTAAAATTTACCCCACGAGGTGGTGGTACTGGTACTAATGGACAGTCGTTATCCGATAAAATAATCATTGATTTTAGTCGTTATATGACACGTATTATTGATTTTAATTTAGATCAAATGACGGTAATGGTTGAACCAGGGATAATTCTTAGTGATCTAAATAGATTTTTAGTCAAGCATGGAGTATTTTTTGCTCCAGATGTGTCAACTGCCAACAGAGCAACCATAGGTGGAATGATTGCAACAGATGCTGCTGGCAAAGGTTCATTTATTTATGGTAAGACTTCAGATCATATCGTTAGTTTGGATCTTGTTCTTGCTAGTGGTAATAAAATCAGTACTTCGAGTGTTCATAGACAAGAGCTATCATCTGAAAATAGTAATACCAAATTATATAAAGAAATAATTAGCTTTCTTGACCCCGTACAAAACGAGATAGCCACCCGATTTCCACCACTCAAGCGCCAACTCTCTGGTTATAATATCAGTCAGTGTTATAAAGGTGATTATTTTGATCTTAGTCGTTTAATTTGTGGGTCAGAAGGCACTTTGGGATTAGTTACTTCAGCTACTCTTAAATTATTACCCATACCTAAACATAAGATCTTAGTTGTAATTCATTATGATAGCTTTATTGAAGCATTAAAAGATGCTGAGTTTTTAGCTAATTACCACCCATTAGCAATTGAAGCAGTTGACGAAAAAGTACAAAAAAGTGCTATGAGCCTTCCAAATTGGTCAATATTAGCTAAAATGTTAAACTCGGTAGATAAAAACTATGTGTCTAATTTTATGGAGCTGGTAGATGATGATAAAGAATCATTGGATGAAAGAATTAACAATCTCAAACTTGATTTAGATAATAAAAATGCTAATTATGTAGTTATTACTGAACCATTACAGATTACTCAGTTATGGTCAATTCGCTCTTTGGCAGTGGGTTTAGCAGGGAAAATTTCAGGTATACAAAAACCTGTTGCATTCGTAGAAGATGCTATTGTACCACCTGAACATTTAGCAAATTTTGTAGCTGATTTACAAACTATGCTAGCACAAAAAAACCTGAGCTATGCAATGTATGGGCATGTTGATGTTGGGTGTATTCATGTAAGACCCGCACTTGATATGCAAAATGAAGCAGATAGGGAGCAAATTCGCCCAATTACTGAGAGTGTAATTACTTTACTTAAAAAATACAATGGTATCTTATGGGGCGAGCACGGTAAGGGCTTTAGAGGTGAGTTTGTACCAGAAGTATTTGGCCCCATCTTATACCCAATATTATGTAAAATAAAAGCTTTATTTGATCCAAATAACAAATTAAACCCAGGTAAGTTAGCATCTATTGATAGTTCCCATAAACTAACCAAGATTCATGAAGTTCCTATGCGCGGTAATTTTGATGAGCTTATACCTTTATTAGAGCAACAGCAATATACTGGTGCTATGTTATGTAATGGGAATGCTGCTTGTTTTAATAAGGAGCCTACAAATGTAATGTGCCCATCATATAAAATAACTAAGGATAGAATTCATTCACCTAAAGGTAGGGCAATGCTTGTTAAAGAATGGTTACGCGAAAAGTCAGCTCCTAAAGGTGTCGAAGTTGCCAAAATGGCATTTGATGCTATGAATGGTTGCCTTGGTTGTAAAGGATGTGCTGGTAAATGTCCAACAGGTGTTAGTATCCCTGATTTACGTAGCAAGTTTTTGGATACTTATCATACTGAATATAAAAAACGTACTATTTCTGAATATCTAAGTTGTTATATAGAGCATTTATTACCCTATATTGCCAAATTCCCAAGAATATGGAATTTCAGCATTCGTAATCATTTAATTCCGAGTTTCGGAATGAGTAATTTACCTATATTTAGTTCAAATACACCATTACTTAAAAAACTAAAACAACAAAATATAGCAATATATAGTGATGCCACTCAAATAGCCAGCTTTTCTGATAATCCAGTTGTTATTTATGCCGATGTTTTTACAGGTTTATTAGAGCAAAAAGTACTGTTTGCATTTATTGATACGATAAAAAAACTTCATATGACGCCTTATGTGATTAACCCAACTCCAAGTGGCAAGGCGTTAATAGTGGGGGGGATGATAGCTAAATTTAAAATTACTCACCAAAATTTGAGGAAATTATTTGCTCCAGTTATGGATAAAAATATCCCAATAGTAAGTCTTGAAAACACTGTCGCTTTAATGTTTAGAGATGAAGTTAATAAATTCGCTGAACCTCTTAATGGTAAAATCTTAACCATAGCTGAGTTTTTATCTCAAAATATAGATAAACTATCAGAGCTTAAAATTAGTAATAACTATGTACTACTTCCTCACTGTACTGAACAGGCTATTCATCCAGGGGAGGCGATACTTTGGACTACTGTTTTTGCCAAAATTGGTAGTTCTCTTCAGGTTAAAAATCTTGGTTGTTGTGGAATGGCAGGTACTTATGGGCATCAAAAAGAGCATCAGCTAAATTCGGAAGGATTATTTGGCATGAACTGGAAGTTACATATAGCTGATAATGTATTGGCAACTGGTTTTTCGTGTCGCTGTCAAAGTAAACGATTTACCGATACTATATTACCACATCCCATAGAGATCCTTTCTAGAGCAACTAAATCTTAACTATGTTTGATTTTTTGAGTTATTTCTAGAGCCAAAGATTTTACTGCCAATTCTAATCATGGTTGAGCCATTTTTAATGGCCAACTCATAATCATTTGACATACCCATTGATATGGTATCAACATCAAATCCATCACGGGTTAGTTGCTTGTACGTATTGACTAATTTTTGGAATTGTTTTTCTATTAGCAAGGTATCGCTAGTATCAGATGCTATTCCCATTAGGCCATGAAATTGAAGGTTGTTAGTTGTTTTAATTAAGTTTGCTAACTCAATTAATTCATTATAAGTCTTTATTCCATGGCGTGAGGGTTCATTACTTATATTGACTTCTAACAAGATATTTAATTTAGGAAGATTTGTAGGGCGATATTTTGCTAATTTAATTATTTGCTTAGCAGTTGAGATGCTATGTACCCAATGTGCACTTGTTGCTATTAATTTTATTTTATTACTTTGAATATTTCCAATAAAATGCCACACTATATCTAAATCTTCTAATTCATTGCTCTTTTGGCTAAACTCCTGTGCGTAGTTTTCACCAAAATCACGCTGTCCAAGATCATATAGCTCTCTAATAGCATTTATGCCAAATGTTTTACTTACCGCAATGAGAGTTATATCTCCATGTGATAAAATTGTTCTTAAAACAGCTAAGTAATTTTGTTGTAGGTTTTGCATATTAGTTCTTTTTATAGTAATTTACATTATGTTATGACTATAGTATAATTCAGTATTGTAGTTAAACGCAAACTGCTTTTTAGTTTCTATAGTATAATAGTAGATGATATAATTTTTGAAGGATGCTCTTATGAGGTTTTTGTCTAAGTTTCACTCCACTCTAATTTTTACTTTATTTTTAATCCTTGCTCTTGGAATATACCAATCTAATACCAATCATAATCTATTTCTAACTATAAACTCATTTCATACTTTATTACCAGTAAAATTCTGGGAATTGATTAATTTAATATCATATCGTAAATATCTTATTTTACAAGCTTTACTTCTTGTTATTACTTTTTTATGGAAAAGAGACAAATTACTTAATATAATTATACTTATAATGGCTTATTTTATTGTATTTGCTGCTCTGAAAACATTTTTTGGTGAAGCTCGTCCTTATATAGTGCTTGATCCTAATAGTTTTTATTGGTTAAATATGTATGAAGATGCTACCAAAAACGCTCATCAATCATTTCCATCAGGTCATGTTGGAAATATGGCAGTATTTGCTTTTGCTATAAGTAGCATGTTTTTTGACAAAACAAAATTATTACAGTTTTTAATGTTGTTATTCGTTCTTATCACTGGTCTAAGTCGTATTTGTACTGGATGGCATTGGCCACTTGATGTTATTGCTAGCGGATTAATTGGCTATTTATTGGTTAAAATTTGCTTATCAATTAGATTAGGCAGGGCAAATTCAAAAAATAAATACTAATATGAGTGAGTACTTGTGATAAAATTTTGGATTATTATAATATAAAATATCTAAAAAGGCTTTTCTCAGATGAATAAAAAACTAGCCGTCTTATTATCTTTTGGGCTATTACTGCTACTTGGTGGCTGCAATTTACCGATAATAATTGACTCAAAAGGTACAATTGGTGAGCAAGAAGTGCGTTTAGTTCGCGATGCACTATTATTGATGCTAATTGTGGTTGTACCTGTTATTATTATGACTGTGGTATTTGCTTGGAAATATAGAGCTTCAAATAAAAGAGCTCATTATGCACCAAACTTTCATCATAGTAATTTAATCGAAGCCGCCGTATGGTTTATTCCAATTATGATTATTTTGGTCTTGGCTACTATTACTTGGCGTACTACTCATGAATTAGATCCATACAAACCTCTTGAAGTTTCAAATGCTAACCCGCCAATCATTATTGAAGTGGTCGCTCTTGATTGGAAATGGTTGTTTATTTATCCAGAACAAAATATAGCAACAATAAACTTAGTTGAGTTCCCAGTTAATACTCCTGTTAATTTCAAGATTACAGCTGAAGGGCCAATGAATGCATTTCAAATACCACAGCTTGGTGGGCAGATTTATGCCATGGCTGGTATGCAAACTAAACTTCATTTAATAAGTGAAAGTACTGGTGATTATTTTGGACGTGCGGTTAATTTTAGTGGAGCTGGTTTTTCAGGAATGCAGTTTACTGCTCGTGTAGCAACACAGGAACAATTTGATCAATGGGTTGCTTCAGTTAAGGACTCACCCGATATTTTAAATAATGATGAATATAAAAAGCTAGTTGAACCAAGTGAAAATAATCCAGTTAAAACTTATGGAAATGTAGTGCCTCATATTTTTGAAAATATTATTGCTAAATTTATGATGCCAGATATGGATAATCTTGATGAAGACCATAGTAATATGGAAATGATGAAATAAATATAAGTTAGGAAGAGAAAAATATGAATATTTTAGGAAAATTAGACTGGAGTGCTATACCTGTTAATGAATTACCAGCAATGTTAGCTGGTGGCGTTATGGTTGGTGGATTTGTTGCACTTGTGTTATTTATAACCTTTCTAAAAAAATGGACATGGCTTTGGACTGAATGGCTTACAACGGTTGATCATAAAAAAATTGGAGTAATGTATATTATTGTAGCAATAGTTATGCTATTACGAGGTTTTGGTGATGCACTACTTATGCGTACCCAACAAGCTATATCAGTTGGAGCAAATCCAGGGTTTTTACCTCCGCATCACTATGATCAAATATTTACTGCTCATGGTGTTATTATGATTTTCTTCATGGCGATGCCTTTTGTAGTTGGACTTATGAATATTATAGTTCCATTACAAATTGGTGCTCGTGATGTAGCCTTCCCATTCTTAAACTCTTTAAGCTTCTGGCTATTTGTGGTTGGTGTGGTTTTGGTTATGCTGTGTCTAATAGTTGGTGAATTTGGTCAAACTGGATGGCTTGCTTATCCGCCATTATCAGAAAAACAATATAGTCCAGGAGTGGGGGTTGACTATTATATTTGGGCACTGCAGATTTCAGGTATTGGAACCCTCATAAGTGGTATTAATTTCTTTGTTACTATTCTAAAAATGCGTTGTCCTGGTATGACATTATTTAAAATGCCAGTATTTGTATGGACAGCATTATGTGCTAATATTCTAATAATTATCGCATTCCCTGTGCTAACTGTTACTCTTGGTATGTTATCACTTGATCGCTATTTGGACTTTCATTTTTTTACCAATGATTTTGGTGGAAATCCTATGATGTATGTAAATATGATTTGGATTTGGGGGCATCCTGAAGTGTATATTTTGGTATTACCTGCTTTTGGTATTTTCTCTGAAATATTCTCAACATACTCTCATAAAAGACTATTTGGTTATACAACGATGGTTTGGGCTACATTCGCTATTACTGTATTAGCATTTATAGTATGGCTACACCATTTCTTTACTATGGGAGCTGGTGCTAATGTAAATGCTTTCTTTGGTATTGCAACTATGATTATTTCGATTCCAACAGGGGTTAAAATGTTTAACTGGTTGTTTACAATGTATAGAGGTAAAATTGTATTTAGTGCACCTATGCACTGGTCAATAGGTTTCTTAATTACTTTTGCGATTGGTGGAATGACTGGGGTATTATTAGCAGTACCTGGAGCTGATTTTCTACTTCATAATAGCTTATTCCTTATAGCACATTTCCATAATGTAATCATAGGTGGAGTATTTTTTGGTTATACTGCGGGTATGGTGTATTGGTTCCCGAAAGCATTTGGATTTAAACTAAATGAAAAAATTGGTATAGCAGCATTTTGGTGCTGGATAGTTGGTTTTTATATCGCGTTTATGCCGTTATATGTGCTTGGATTTATGGGGGCAACCCGTCGTTTAAGCCATTATGACTATTCAACTGGTTGGCATCCATATTTTGTAGTGGCACTAGTTGGGGCTATAATTATCTTTATCGGTATTAATCTACAGTTATTACAAGTTGTTTGGAGTATCTTCACTCGTAAGAAAAATCTTGATCTAACAGGAGACCCTTGGAATGGTCGTACGCTTGAGTGGGATACTGCCTCTCCTCCGCCATTTTATAATTTCGCACATGTTCCACATGTAAATAGTCTTGAGCCTCATTGGGATCACAAGCAATATTTGCTTAAACATCCTGAGAAAAAGAATGAACATCGTCCATATGAAGATATCCATATGCCTAGATATACTGGAGTTGGTTTTGTAATTGCATTATTTGCCTTTACATTTAGCTTTGGGATGATTTGGGATATCTGGTGGTTGGCAATTGCTTCTTGTGTAGTTATGTTTGGTGGTGTTGTTTATCGTTCTTTTGATTACGATATTGATTACTATGTAACTAAAGAAGAAGTAGAAAAAATAGAAACAGAAATTTCAAATAGGAATTTAGCATAATGACAACACAAGTATTAGACTCTCACGATCATCATAACCACGACGCTGAAGCGAGTGCCAAAGTAGTATTTGGTTTTTGGGTATACATTCTTAGCGACTGTATCTTATTTTCAATGATATTTGCAACCTATGCGGTATTACATAATAATACCTATGGTGGCCCTGGAGCTCATGAGTTATTTACAAATATGCCATATGTATTGATAGAAACATTTATCTTACTTACTAGTAGCTTTACTTATGGTATGGCTATGCTAGGGGCTCATAAAGGTAATAAAAATCAGCTATTAATTTGGTTGTTTGTTACTTTTATACTTGGGGCATCATTCATATATATGGAATTAAATGAATTTCATAATCTGATATCTGAAGGAAACGGGCCACAAAGAAGTGCCTTTTTATCTTCTTTTTTTACGCTAGTTGGTACGCATGGATTACACGTAACTTGTGGTCTAATATGGATGATTTTACTAATAATGCAAGTATCAAAACATGGTATAAATTCTATTACTACTAGAAAACTTACGTGCTTAAGCTTATTTTGGCACTTCTTAGATATAGTATGGATTTTTGTATTTACTATTGTATATTTAATGGGAGCAATGTAATATGTCACATCAAAATCATGATGCAAATCACGGCACCCAAAAATCATATATAATTGGTTTTATATTATCAATTTTATTAACAATAATACC
>CANEUJ010000071.1 GCA_947441745.1 Neisseriaceae bacterium
ATTTCTTGTTCTAGCATTTTTAGAGCATGGATCCCAAACTCTTTGTGAAACAGCAACATATTTATGTTTGGGATGACAGAAAAACCTTAACATAACATCTCCATAATATCAATTTCTTGTTCTAGCATTCTTAGAGCATGGATCCCAAACTCTTTGTGAAACAGCAACATATTTATGTTTGGGATGACGTTAGAAAATTAAAACAGCGACATACTTGTGTTTTTTCCTTCTGTCATCCTCGACTTACGAATTCTGCTGTTTGAGTGTGAATCGAGGATCCATGCCATTGCCCTAAAATACTCTATTAGCAACAAGCTTTATGTCACCATCCAAGTACTCAATTGGTGCAAACTCCAATTTCAAAGCTTCTGACAGTTTAGCAAAACCAGTTCCTGCAAAAAATGTTGGGGCATCTTTGCTACCAATTAATATTGGGGCTATATATAGTACCAATTGATTAATTAAGCCTTTATCTAAGAAACTACTTATAATTTTATTACCGCCCTCAACCAAAACTGAAGCCACCTGAAGCTCCGCTAACTTCATAAGAATAGTCAATAAATCTATATCTTTTGTTGGCATTTTTATTATCTTAACGAGTGAAAAACTTGCAAACTTAGCTATTTGTTCATCACTAACACCATTACCGCATACTATCCAAGTAGGACTCAGACCATCAGTTATCAAGTTAGATTCAAGAGGAGTGCGTAAATTAGTATCCAAAACTACTCGTATTGGATTTTTACCACCACCCTCAATTCTTGTTGTAAGGCTTGGATTGTCTATTAAAACCGTACCAACGCCGACTAATATTGCATCGTGATTATGACGATAATAATAAGATTCTGCCAAAGACTTAGGATTTGATATCCACTTACTTTCAGTAGTATATGTTGCAAGCTTACTATCTAAGCTAACCCCAGCTTTAAGAGTTAGATAAGGCAAGTTATTTTGAATATAATAAAAGAATTTTTGATTAAGTTGTTTAGCTTCAATCTCAAGTAGCCCAACTTCCACTTGAAGTCCTGCATCTAGTAATGCCATAACACCATTACCAGCAACTTCAGGGTTTAGATCAAGTGTTGCAATATACACCGTCTTTACTCCCGCATCAATAATAGCTTTGGTACAAGGTGGAGTTTGTTTACCATAGTGAACACATGGTTCTAATGTTACATATAGTGTAGCACCATTTGCATTTTCTTTTGCCATATCAATAGCATAAATTTCGGCGTGTTCCATACCAGCAAATAAATGACTTCCAAGCCCTACAATCTGATTATTCTTAACTAAAACTGCTCCCACACTAGGGTTGGGTGATGTCTGTCCATCAGTTGCTTTTGCTAATTGCAGTGCCAAATTCATATAGTCGCTATGTTGCATTTTACTCTTTGATTAATATAATTTATAAATGCTTTCGCGGGGTAGAAATATACAATACACAATATATAAACAGCAATATTAATAGCATATAAAATGATAAATAATTGCCAATAAATCTATTGATTTTTTGGTATTAGATCTTTCTCCCATCCAGACTTTAACTGTCGGCGTCAGTTTCTCACTGAACTCCACCGCTATATAGATGATATAGCGGGTCACGGGCTAAAAACATTGCTGTTTTATCACCGCCGGTAGGGAATTACACCCTGCCCCGAAAGATAATATGTAATTATTATAGCATAATCTCATAGATTTTAGGAAAAAAGCACAGCATAATACTGTGCTTTTTTAAGATTTTTAATCAGTTTTTTATGTTAGTTTGGCATTATTGCTTCTATTAGTTTTTGAGCTTTTAAAAGAGTTTCGTTATACTCGTTCAATGAATCAGAATCAAGAGTAACTGCACCACCTACATTAAAACTTAAAGTGTCATTATTAAGTACAATAGTTCTAATTGCTATTGATAAATCCACATTACCATTAAACCCAAAATATCCGATACAACCGCAGTAAATACCGCGACTACTACCTTCAAGCTCCTCTATTATCTGCATAGCTCGAATCTTAGGCGCTCCAGTAATTGACCCACCAGGAAAACACGCTGGTATAATATCCAAAATAGACCTATCTGGTTCCAAATCACCTTCTACTACTGATACTAAATGATGTAAATTACTAAATGACTCTACTTCACATAATGAACTAACTACAACACTAGGCAGAATACAAATCTTGGATAAATCATTTCGCATGAGATCTACTATCATTATATTCTCAGCTCTATCTTTAGGGCTATGTCGTAAAGTATCAATTAATTGCTTATCAATATTTGGTTCTCTACTTCTTGAAATAGTACCCTTTATTGGTCTAGTCTCAATATGCCTATCTTTGATAGATAAGAAACGCTCTGGAGAAGCGGACAAAATCTTAACTTTCCCCAAATTCAGATAAGCACCAAATGGGGATTGATTAATATTACGAAGTCTATTATATAGTAGATTGAACGGATAGTCTGATTGCAGTTTAGCACTAAAACATTGGGATAAGTTTACTTCAAAAATATCACCATTAAGGATATAGTCTTTTGCTCTAACTATTTTTTGTATATACTGCTCTTGTGTATAATTGGATTTAAGTTTTATTAACGGTAAAGATTCATTGACAACTAATATATTTTTGGCTTGATTATATAGATTAAGTAGG
This sequence comes from Neisseriaceae bacterium, assembly GCA_947441745.1. Taxonomy (GTDB): domain Bacteria; phylum Pseudomonadota; class Gammaproteobacteria; order Burkholderiales; family UBA11063; genus Aquella. The sequence goes on from CANEUJ010000071.1 coordinate 2,647, forward strand.
CTATCTAAAATATGCTCTGTATCAACTTCATCAAGTGAGGTAACCATAATAAAACATTGTTGCTTAATATGATCAAAAGCAAATACTTGATTATATAAGCCCAATATATAATCAGGTACAACCTCCTCACTAGTGCTTGGGATATACTCTATCTGCTTTGATAAATCGTAACTCAAATAACCACATAAACCACCAGTAAATGGTGGTAATTCTCTATCTATTTCGCTTTTATATTGCTGAAGAATATTATTCCAAGTCACCAAGTCTTCTTGTATTGATGAGGTATTATTGGCAATAAACTCTTGCTCTGGATTAACTAAGATATAACTATATCGCCCATAATGTGAATGCACTAGACTACTATCTAAAAAAATACTACCAGGACACTTTGCGACTAAATTAAATATCTGCTCAGGGTTTATATAGGGTAGTATTTTATGTTTGAACATAAACTGCAACTAGCTCAATATTAAAATCTAATCCTCTCCATTGTTCAAACTCTTCATTAAGTGAATACATAGTTAATGGGTTTTGATGCAACCATTGCTCATCTACTATAAATTGAAAAGAGTTTTTGTCACTAATATTGATACGTTTAATGACATCATTTGATATTTCTTTACGATTACGATTGAGAATAACACTCAAACGAAACGATAACATCATCAATAAAAACCTAGTTTTAATCTTCCGTGTTAGACGTATACTAGTACAAGCTTTTAATAACCCACCTCTATGAGAACGCACCAAATCTGCCATAAACTTCTGTTCAGGCTGAGAAAAACCTGCCATATCAGAGTTTCTTAATATATATGAACCATGCTTATGGTAGTCATTGTGAGAAATACTAAGCCCAATTTCATATAATTCGCTCGCCCATTCTAACCGCTGGAGATAATTTTCCTCAAACATTCCCCCGCCATTTAGTTCCTTACATAAATGAATAGCTAAATTTGCAACTCGTATCGACTGCTGTTCATCGATTGCATACCGTTTTTTGAGGCTTTTGACGGTGCTGACTCTTAAATCTTGGTTACTCTTACGCCCAAGCAGGTCATACATCACCCCCTCACGAAGAGCTCCATCAGCAATACTCATATCACTTAATTTTAGTTCTTCCATTATAGCTATCATAATAGCTAATCCACCTGGAATAACTGCTCTACGATCCTCTTTCAGACCGTTTAGGTTTAGGTGTTTACTTTTTTTATGCTTGATCATCAATTTTTTGATTTTATATAAGCCTTCAAGTGTAATATGATCAGCATAACCATACTCTATACATAAATCATATAATGATTTTGCAGTACCTGAAGTACCTACTGCCAAAACCCACCCATGATCTGCAAATAAATATTCCATCGCCTGAATTTTACTCCGTGCAGCATAAATTGCATTACCAAAATTAGCTTCATTTAGATCCCCAAATGCAAAATAGCGATTACTAAATGATACACACCCCATAGTAACACTCTCCATGATCTGTGGATCGTAGCCACTACCGATAACAAACTCAGTAGAACCACCACCAATATCGATAACTAAACGTTTATCTAGGGTATGCTCCAAAGAATACACAGCACCAATATAGATAAGCCGAGCTTCTTCATTACCAGAGATAACCTCAATCTTAAAACCAAGTTTTTTATTACCCTTAGATATAAATTCGTTGGCATTAGATGCAACTCTAAGTGTACTAGTTGCTACAACTCGTACCTGATTGACACCAAATCCTACCAAGCGTTCCCCAAATCTTGATAAAACCTCAAGAGCAAATGCTTGTGATTCTTTATTTAGATTATTATTGGCATCAAGTCCACCTGCCAAACGTACAGTCTCTTTAATCTCATCTACCGCGTATATAGCACCATTTTCAGCAATTTTACCAATCAATAACCGAAAACTATTAGATCCCAAATCAACTGTAGCCAATAATTCATTCGTCATTAATACTGCCTTTGATTACTTCAATACTACCATCTTTTTTGGCTAATACCAGTTCATTTGCAAACCGTTTTGCAAATAAGCCATTAGTAACTACTCCAGCTATAGCATTTAATTTTTGCTCTAACTCAATCGGTAATACAATATCTAAATTATGTACATCAAGTATCCAATTACCGTTATCAGTAACAACTCCTTGGCGCCAATTTGGCATACCACCTAATTTCACAATCTCACGTGCCACATAACTTCTTGCCATCGGAATTACTTCTACTGGCAATGGAAATTTACCAAGTTTCATCACATACTTTGACTCATCAGCAACACAGATAAATTTCTTACTTGATGCTGCTATAATCTTTTCACGAGTAAGAGCGGCTCCACCACCTTTTATCATTTGTAGATGATGATTAATCTCATCAGCTCCGTCGACATAAATATCTAATTCACCAACACTATTTAAATCAAAAACTGGTATGTCATATTCTTTAAGTAATGTAGTTGATTGCAAAGAACTAGATACTGCACCTTTTATCATATCTTTATGAGTACCCAGCTTATCAATAAAATATTTGACAGTAGAACCTGTCCCAACCCCGATAATCATACCTTCTTCTACATATTTAAAAGCATATTCACCACAAAGTTTTTTTAATTCATCTTGATTAAGCATCACCAAACCTTTTCTGAATTGCTAGAAGTATTCCATCTACATCCAAGCCTTCTTTTTTCATTAATGTTTTTTGATCTCCATGCGGTGGAAAATCATCATGCACACCCAAGTTTAATACTGGTTTCAATATACCAAGCTCTTGTAAAGCTTCATTACACGCACTACCAGCTCCACCCATTACCACATTTTCTTCCAAAGTCACAATATAATCATGCTTTAGCACAACTTCTTTAATCAAATCAATATCTAGTGGTTTGATAAAACGCATATTACACAAGGTTGCATCAAGAATATTTGCTACCTGAATCCCAATATCAAGCATAGTCCCAAAAGATAAAATTGCAATCTTAGTACCTTGTCTTGTAACCTCGCCTTTACCAATAGTTAATAACTGCATCTTCTCATTTATAATGCTACCATTACCTGTAGCACGTGGATAACGAACAGCACATGGGGCATTAGTTTTATAAGCTGTCCACAACATTTGATAGCACTCATCTTCGTTACTTGGTGCCATCAGAATTAGATTGGGGATACAACGCATAAAAGAATAATCAAAAGTACCAATATGAGTTGGGCCATCAGCCCCAACTATACCTGCTCTATCAATAGCAAACATAACTGGCAAATTTTGAATAGCTACATCATGAACTAGTTGGTCATACCCTCTTTGTAAAAATGTCGAATAAATTGCAACTATTGGTTTTATACCTTGTGTCGCTACACCTGCTGCAAATGTAATCGCATGTTGTTCCGCAATACCCACATCAAAAAACTTATCGGGATAGGCTTTAGCAAACTCTACCATCCCTGAGCCTTCGCGCATAGCTGGAGTAATTGCAATAAAATCTGTCTCAGTTTTAGCCATATCACATAACCATTTACCAAATACTTGAGTATAAGTTAGATTACTTACAGCTTTATTACCCATCATGCCTTCATTCGGGTTAAATTTTGTAACTCCATGATAACCTATAGGGTTATTTTCAGCCAACTTATAACCTTGACCTTTTTTGGTAACTATATGCAAAAACTGAGGCCCAGATAATTCTTTAATTTTACTCAGCGTATCTACCAGTTCATCAATATCATGCCCATCAATTGGTCCAATATAATTAAAGCCAAGTTCTTCAAAAAAAGTACTTGGCATTACCATGCCTTTAACATGCTCTTCAACTTTACTTGCGATTTTTTGTACACTAGGAATCAAACTAAGTGCTATATTAGCAGTATTTTTTACTGAGTTATAAAAACGTCCCGTCAAAATTTTAGAAAAATATCTACTAATTGCCCCAACATTTTCAGAAATCGACATTTCATTATCATTTAAAATAACTAAGATATCAGAATCTAACCATCCTGCATTGTTTAGCCCTTCAAATGCCAGCCCTGCAGTCATTGAACCATCTCCGATAATCGCTACAGTTTTATTTAGTTTGCCTTTTTGTTTATTGGCGATTGCCATGCCAAGAGCAGCTGAAATAGAAGTAGAAGAATGCCCGACCCCAAAAGTATCGTATGGACTCTCATCTCGCTTTGGAAACCCAGCCAAACCTTCGTATTGTCTAAGGCTACCCATTTGATTTTTTCTACCAGTTAGGATTTTGTGTGCATAAGACTGATGACCCACATCCCAAACCAATAAATCATGAGGAGTATTATAAACATAGTGCAGTGCTATTGATAACTCTATACTTCCTAAGTTTGAAGCTAAATGCCCGCCTGTATTACTTACAGTCGATAAGATAAACTCACGCAATTCTTTTGATAGAGTATATAGCTTTTCTTGTTTAAGACGTCTTAAATCGTCTGGATAGTTTATTTGATCTAAAAGTGGAAAATCCATTTATTAACTGCTCCGCTCATATATAAAATGAGTTAAATCTACCAATTGCTTACTATTTGATAGTGATTCTAAAATTATCAAAGTTTGCTCATATAGCTTTTGTGCCATGTTTTGCGCTTCTTCTATTCCTAGTATATTTACATAGGTTGCTTTGTTATACACAAAATCTTTTTTTGCTGTTTTACCAAGAGTTAAGGTATCTGAGGTAAAATCCAAAATATCATCAGCAATTTGAAATAATAAACCCAAATTATCACCTACAGTGTTTAATTTTGTAAAAATATCATCGTGATAATTATCTCCACATAAATACCCACACAAAATCGCAGCTTTTATCAATGCCCCAGTTTTTTTAGAGTGCATATTTTGTAATTCTACTAAGCTTAATGTCTCACCAGTATTGATCAAATCAAGTGCTTGTCCACCGACCATACCATTATGTCCAGCACTAGTAGCAATAAGATTGATAATTTTCAGTTTGGTATTGGCTGATATGTTTAGTTTATCACTACTAATTACACGAAAAGCCTCAGTTTGTATGGCATCGCCTGCCAAGATAGCAATAGCTTCATTATATTTTTTATGACAAGTAAGTCGTCCACGCCTTAAATCATCATTATCCATTGCAGGTAAATCATCATGAATAAGTGAATAACAATGTATCAGTTCAATAACACTACCAATAGTAATTAGATTATCAATGCTAGAAGAGCTTAAACTACCAGCAGCAACTGTTAAAAGTGGTCTAATACGTTTACCGCCATCAAGAGTTGAATAACGCATAGCTTCAATTAACAAAGCATCCCTAGCTGCTATATTATTGTCATTTGATAGTAGATTATCGAGTTTTTTCTCAACTAATGATATTATTTCTGGATTTGAATAGTTACTCAACACTCAAATCCTTTAGAGTATTGCTATCTATATCTAGAATTTTAATTTTTTGCTCCACTTCTTTAAGCTTATCCTGACAATATTTAACCAAACCTACTCCATTTTGATATTTTTCTAGAGCAA
>CANEUJ010000072.1 GCA_947441745.1 Neisseriaceae bacterium
GACATATATCTTATTTACATAAATATATTTCTATATATTGTATCGGTTTCCCGTAAGACTATCTAACTTCAATACCTTCCTTGTATACATACATACGTATGATATACTTTTTGGGTATAAGTCAGATGTCCCACATTTATTGATTGTTTCGTTTGTTAAAGAACTTTTTTTTCTTCTCAACTTTCTTTGAAGCGAGATCGGTATTATATACACGACTTAAACCAAATGTCAAAAGTAATTTGGTGAAATATATTGGGTGTTGTTACATATTACTATATATATTCAATAATAACAATGAGATGTATAGTAAAAATTTTATTAATTTATTTTTTAATTTATTGTTATTTTGTCATATTTTAATGTTTTAATAATATTTCACATAATATTAATTTTGTTGTAATTATTTAGCTAAACATTGCGATTACTACATAGTTTATAATAATTTAAGTTCAATTAATCATATATTGTTAATTTCAAAGTTATAAAACAATTACATATTAATAGTATTATTATAATATAATCTTATAGTTATTAATAATAGCACATTATTTGTCTAATAACTAGTATTTAGATAATTAAAACAGATATATAACTTATGAAAAAGTCTGTGTTTAAATTTTGTATATCATATTATTAATTGTTTATAACATTATTAATTAATTAATATATGTTGATAACTTCATATTATTAACAATACTTAAGTAAGTTATCCACAATAAATTGTGTATAAACTTATATGAAAGGAACTTTATGATTATTTATAGATGTAAATGGGTAACTAATGATCCATTATATATAGAATATCATGATAATGAATGGGGAATTCCTAAATATGGTGATAAAGAGTTATTTGAACTATTAATATTAGAAACTATGCAAGCAGGTATTAGTTGGATAACAATTTTAAAGAAGCGTGAAAATTATAGACAATCTCTTGATAATTTTGATCCTGAAAAAATTGCATTATATGATAAAGATAAAGTGGAGATATTATTATCAAATCCAGGAATTATTCGTAATCGCCTAAAGCTTGAATCCATTATTAATAATGCCAAAGCATATTTAGCTATAAAGAAAGAATTTGGTAGTTTTTCAGATTATATCTGGAAGTTTGTATATTATAAACCTATAATAAATAATTGGAATACTCATGAACAAATCCCAGTTTTTACAGATTTATCAAACAAATTATCAATAGATTTAAAAAAACGTGGATTTAAATTTGTAGGTAGTATAATTTGTTATGCCTTTATGCAAGCATCAGGAATGGTAAATGACCATATAAGCAATTGTTTTTGCCATAATTCATTAAATATATAATTTGGATAGAGTATAATATATTACTAATTAAACTTTGGTAACCATAAATGCAGTCTAATCTAAAAAAAATACTAGTTGTACGTTTATCATCTCTTGGGGATATTATTCATACTTATCCTATGATATATGATATTAAAAAAAATTTACCTAATACTACAATTGATTGGTTAGTTGATGAAAATTTTGTAGATTTAGTACAATTAAATCCATTAGTAGATAATACTATTAGTATACCACTACGTAAATGGAAAAAAGATAAGTTATCCCTATTTTCTAATTTTAGAAAATGGCGTACACAAACTACAAAGTATGATTATATTATAGATGCACAAGGGTTAATTAAAAGTGCCATTTTAGCTAAATGCTTCAATGGTACTATATATGGTCTTGGTAGAAATTCAATTCGTGAAAAATTAGCATGTTTATTGTATAATAAATGCTTTGATACTGGTAAGCAATTATTAGCTATTACAAAAAATCGAATCCTTGCATCTATGATTTTTGGCTATAACATAAATACTGTTAGTGTGAATTTTGGTTTATCAAATCTGAAAATTTCAGATAATAAGATAACAAAACCTTATGTTATTTTTTTTCATGCCACTTCTAAAGAAAGTAAGAAATACCCCAAAAATGATTGGGCCAAATTAGCAACATATCTTATTAATAACCATAATATATCAATTATATTACCGTTTGGTAGTGAACAAGAAAAAATAGAATCTTTGGCAATTAATAATCTTATTAGTTCAAATAAAGTATATGTACCTGAAAATACTTTTGATTATACAAAATTAACTGAGATTATAACAAATGCTGAGTTTGTATTTGGGGTTGATACAGGGTTAATACATCTAGCAAATGCATTAAATAAAAAACTTATTGCAATTTATGTTGATACTAATCCAGAAATGACTGGTATATTTGAATCTAATATCGCAAAAAATATTGGTAGTAAAAACGTAATTCCAACAGTTAATGAGATAAGCACAGCATTTGAATCTATAATGAAAGTATAAAATGCGTTTCATATATTCAATTTTAATTTATCTAATTGCCCCATTTATACCATTATATTTAATAAAGCGTGCCAAAAAAAATCCAGACTATAAATTATTTTGGAATGAACGTTTTGGGTTTAATTTACAAAATAAAACACATCGTCCTATTATTTGGATTCATGCAGTATCAGTTGGTGAAACAAGAGCGGTTGCAAAATTAATTGAATTATTGGGTGTGCAATATCCAGATTATCAAATTATGCTAACTCAAATGACCCCAACTGGTAGAAATACTGCCAAAATATTATATCCCAATACCTATTTGCATTATCTACCTTATGATATGCCACATGCAGTTATAAATTTTTATAAAACTTTCAAACCAGCGATTGGCTTAATTATGGAAACTGAAATTTGGCCTAATTTAATTTATTATGCTAAAAAATTCCAAGTTCCTTTATTTTTGGTTAACGCAAGACTCTCTGATAGGTCTTTTCGTTCTTACTATAAAGCTTGTTTTGTAATACGACCAGTATTAGATAATCTAACAGGGATACTTTGTCAAGATACAAACACTAGAAATAACTTTAACAAACTTGGCTATAGTGGGCAATTAGATATTATGGGGAGTATCAAATTCGACCTAACGGTAGATCAAAGTCATTATGCTTTAGCTGGTTTTTTGAAAGGCACAAATTTTACACGTAAAATCATAGCTTTTGGCTCCACTCGTGAAGGGGAGGAACAATTAATATTGGATGCTATGCCAGATCAATTTGAACATTTAATTCTGATAATTCCACGTCATCTAGAAAGGTTTATAGAAGTAGAACAATTACTTATAAATAAAAACCTTAAATATCAAAAAAGAAGTGCCAACGAATCACTAAAACCTGATACGCAGGTACTACTTGGAGATAGTTTGGGTGAAATGTTTGCTTATTATATTATGTCTGATATAGTGGTTATGGGTGGTAGTTTCGTACCTTTTGGTGGACAAAATTTAATTGAACCATTGTATTTACATAAGCCTGTAATTTTTGGTACTTCAATGTATAATTTCATGCAAATATCAAAAGATGCTTTGGATATGGAGTGTGCGTTGCAAGCAAATAATATATCGGAGTGTTTTGTTTTGTTAAACAGATTATTAAATGAACCAACAAAGTATCAAAAACTATCCAAGAACTGCAATAAGTTTATTTCTCGCTATCAAGGTGCTTCACAAATTGTTATTGATCATATAAAATCTTATAAATTATATAAATAAATCGATAGCTCTAATCTTTAAGTATTCCAATCATAAATTATGATCCAAATATATTAAGAATGAGTATAATCAACTATATAGATTTTTTGCATATAATATACTCAATTCATTATATATTATCTACCAATCTCTTCTATAGCAAACTTTAAATTAAATAAATCATATACATTTAATTAGAATATTGTACTGTGCATAAGTTTTGATAAATGAAAAAGGGTTATTTTATGTTCTATGTTAGATTAATATTTGGAGTTTTAATTTTATTTAGTGCTAATATTTATGCAGACGAAATGCAAAATACAATAATTTCAGAATCACAGGCTATAGTGTTGCCATTAAACAGTAGTGTTAGTATGAATCAATTAATGAAAAAAAATGTTGAATCTCAGAAATTAACAGCTTATTCTGGTGTAATAGGAACTGCTCCTAAGCATTTTACAGTTTCAAGCGTAGGAGGAGCTTTCGAAATAGCTCCTAATAATATCAGCACATATGAGTTTTTCTCTCAAACCTTAGCAAATGATTTTTATTATGAATTACGCTTAATCCAAAGAATTACGTTTGATACTCCTAATCCAGCTATACCAGGTTTAAACGCATCTGATGTGAATAATCCATTAGGATATGGTGTTACAGGAATTTTTGGTTATAATTTTCATCCTACAGATACAGCAAATATAACTCCTTTTATTCGGCTACAGGCACAAAAAGATTGGAGCCCTGTATATGCAGATAAAAAAGATGATCATATTAACTCTGTAAGTTATGTAGCCCAGTTGGGGGCTAAATTTTCTTTCAAGGCAACTCCAGTATTTGCGCCATATATAACTTTACGCGGTGGGTTGACATACAGCGAAATAGATGGATCCTTTCCTAGTGTCAAGGGGGCTCAAGATAACGATGGAATCTTAAACCAATATGTATTTGTTTATGAAATTGGCATGGCTACCAAAATTACTAAAAGTTTTGCTGTAATACCATATACTCAATCGACTAGTACTTTCAATTACCCAGATGAACAGTTAAATACATCCATAGCTAAAGGTGGTTTAGGGTTATCAAACACAGTTGGTTCTGTTCAACTTTATGGTCTGAAACTTAGTTATAACTGGTAACTTGCTTAAATTGGATCTCAGCAATTACTGCGGGATTTACCCATTAGAGTGATATGCTCTTACCAAGCAAGGCTCAATTTTAGACCATAAGACTGAGATGTACCTGTTAATGATGATTGACCATTCCCTCCTGATGTAAGTGACGTGCTTGCTTGAGAATTTGGATAGTTGAATGTAGTTGTATATATCCAATATGGAATTAATGTCACATACTCAGATACTTTAGTTCCTAATCCAATTTCATAATTTGTTACCCATTGTATAAGAGTTCCATCTGTAGGAGAGGTTATATTTGAGCTTGGGTATGTTCCACTAAGAGTATTATTTTGATATCCAGCGTATAGGTTTATGTATGGCGAAAATGTAGGTGTTGCTTTAAATGCAAATTTACTACCTAATAAGACTGCGTATGTTTGTGAATTTGTTTGATCTCCTTCTTTATCAACAAAAGAAACAGTCATGTTTTGTTGTAAATTTACACGCACATACGGTGTAATATCAAAAGTAGGTGACGTATGAAAAGCATACCCCAACATTCCAGTAACCCCATATCCATTTGATGGTGCAATATCACCAACAGTAACACCTGGAATATTTGGATTTGTAGTTGCATAGTTCTCACGTCCATATAGACGTACTTCATAATAAATATCATTAGATAATGTTTGAGTGTAGAAACCATATACGTTGGTACCACTTGGTGTATTTTCAAATGCAGCACCTGCAGCTGATACAGTATCATGTTTTGGTGCTGTACCTGGTAAGCCCAAGTATTGATTTAACACTTGGGATTCTGTTTGTTTTGGTGTATAACTAGTGGGAGCTGTTAGGTTATTATCTGCAAAAATAGTATAATTGAATAAGCAGGTAGCCACTATCAAAATAATTTTAAATTTCATCTTACAAATCTCCTGATATATTATTAAAACAATATTTATAAATCAATATAATTTTTTGCATTAATAATATCAATAACTATAAATTACATGTTAATTTTTCAATAATGTATTCTATCATTTAGGTTTTTTAGAATTATAAAAATATATCATAAGAGTAAGTTGTGAATAATAAAACAAATAAAACAATATGATATATGTTAAAATATAAGTGATATACGAGTTGAGTGCCTATTATATGGTAATAAGAAGTTAAATACAACCCTATTAAAACATGGTATATAAATATACCACCTCATGTTTATATGTGTTTATTGTTGCTTGGGTATGGTTATAGATATTTATTCAGTATCTATGAGATAATATATACTTAAGATTATTAAGAGGATTAGCGATGACGGCTAAAGAAAATAAATATACAGTCGAAGAGATTACCTATTTAAAACCATGGACAGATCATTTGTTTAGCTTTAGGGCTTCTAGGTATGAAGGATTTAAGTTTATCCCAGGGCAGTTTGCAAGGCTTGGTGTAACTAAAAGTGATGGTTCTGTTGTATGGCGTCCATACTCTATAGTATCGGCTGATTATGACGAGGAGCTTGAGTTTTATTCGATTATTGTCCCTGATGGTGAGTTTACCCAAACGCTAAAAAACCTTAAGGTTGGTGATAAAATATTTGTAGATAAAACAAATTATGGACTATTAACAACTGATAGGTTTGAAAACGGTAAGCATTTATGGTTGTTATCAACTGGTACAGGACTTGCTCCATTTATTTCTATTATGTATGAGTTTGGGATATGGGAACAGTATGAGAAGATAATATTAGTTCATTGTGCTAGGATTGGCGACGAGCTTACTTATCAGGAATTAATAAATAGCTTTTATAACCATGAATTTTATGGTGATATGGTTAAGGATAAGTTCAAGTATGTCAGGCTTCTCACCAGGGAAAATCAAGGGGCTGATTTATACGGCAGGGTTACTGATTTATTAAGAAACAATAAATTGGAAGAATATCTTAATATGTATATTAATGCAATTGATAGCCGGATTATGATTTGTGGTAATCCTGAGATGGTAGATGAAACGCGTAAACTTTTGGCAGAGCGTGGGTTGACCATATCAAGGCGCGGGAAGCCTGGTAATATGGCTGTAGAAAACTACTGGTAAAAATCCATTATAAAATGTTTCACGTGAAACATTTTGGTGAGTTAAAACCATATAATTTAATAATATAAGCAATTAAATATGAATGATTATCGTACAATATTAGAAATAATTACCGAGGTTCTTAATGGACGTAACCTTAATGAGTCTTTTGCATCTAATATCTCAGAGCTAAATAATATTGGTAAAATTAAAGATATAAGTTATGGATTAATTCGTAATTATTATATTATAAAAACTATAATTGCAGATATGGTTAAAAATGCTCCATCAGACATTAGGGTTGTTGCAATATTATATATTGGAATATATGAGCTGGAGTTTACTAAAAAACCTGCCTATGCTATAAGTAATGATTTGGTTGAGCTGACCTATCAAGTTACAGATGATGTGAGGCTTAAGGGGTTTGTTAATGCAATAATTAGAGGGTTTATTAGGAATAAAGACTCGATTATTGATGCTATAAAATCAAAGACTGAGTATAAATATAATTTCCCAATTTGGATGATTAGCAAGCTTAAAGCTGAATACCCTAGAAAATATCTGGAGATTATGTCTAATTCTTCGATAGAGCCCAAAATGGCTCTTCGAGTGAATTTACGTAAGACGTCGGTTGCACAATACGTTAAACAGTTAGATAATGATAGCTATACCTATATTGATAATAAGATTGTCTTGAATAACTCAATAAAGATTGAGATGATTTCTTTATTTAAAGAGGGGTATGTTTCAATACAGGACATAAGTGCACAGAAACTAGTTGAAATAGCAAAACCAAAGGATGGAGACCATGTATTAGATGCTTGTGCTGCTCCTGGTGGGAAGTCTTGCCAATTATTAGAAAATTGCAATATCAATCTAACTAGTATGGATATTGATAATGAAAGACTTAATAAAGTTAGGCAAAACTTGGAGCGTTTGGAATTAAGTGCAATGCTAATCAACGCTGATGCTACAACTTGGACTGGTAATAAAAAATATGATTTTATAGTTGCGGATGTACCGTGTACAGCTAGTGGTACAATGAAGCGTAATCCAGATATTAAATTGCACCGTAAACAATCAGATATCGTACAATTTGTTCGAACTCAGAGAAAAATTGTATTAAACTTGTGGTCAATGTTAAAGCCTGGTGGAAGACTGGTTTATATAACTTGCTCTATCTTTAAAGAGGAAAACCATGATAATTGTGAGTTTTTTATACAGCAACTACCAATGGTTAAAAAAATTAGTGAATTAAATATTTTGCCTACTAAATATGTAGATGGTTTTTATTATTGTGTTTTAGGAAAAGA
>CANEUJ010000073.1 GCA_947441745.1 Neisseriaceae bacterium
ATGTGTGATTTTATCAATACCACTTATCCCGTTTTTGATATTATTCCATGATGTTTGCAAATCATTGCCAACTGGTGATACTATTCCAATGCCAGTTACCACTACACGTTTTTTGTTACTCATTTGTCGTCACTCCATTATTATAAAGTTTTTTTATTCTGTCCTGCTAGATACAGCCAGGTATCAATTACAGTATCTGGGTTAAGAGAGATTGTTTCAATACCTTCATCTATAAGCCACTGGGCAAAATCACGGTGGTCAGATGGTCCTTGGCCACAAATTCCTATATATTTATTCTGTTTTAAACACGCCTTAATTGATAAGTGTAACATTGCTTTTACTGCTTCATTGCGTTCGTCAAATGAAGCAGCTATTGCACCATTTGAGTCTCTATCAATACCTAATGTTAATTGAGTCATATCGTTTGATCCAATTGAAAACCCATCAAAGTATTTTAGAAATTCCTCAGCTAAAATTGCATTAGATGGAATTTCACACATCATGTATATTGAAAGTCCATTTTTGCCACTTTTAAGTCCATTTTCGGCAAGCAAATTAATAACCATAGAGGCTTCTTTTATAGTTCTAACAAAAGGAACCATAATAGTTACATTATCTAAACCCATTTGATGTATAACTTTATTTATAGCCATACACTCAAGTTCAAAACATTCTCTAAAGCTAGGTGATATATAGCGAGCCGCTCCTCTAAATCCCATCATGGGGTTTTCTTCTGTGGGTTCATATAGTTTACCAGCAATTAAATTAGAATATTCATTTGATTTGAAGTCAGATAGGCGAACAATAACTTTTTTAGGATAAAATGCGGCCGCTATAGTTGCTATTCCTTCAGCTAATTTATCTACATAAAAACCAACAGGGCTATCATATCCAGCTATTTTATCACGAATAACTTCTTGTAATTGTTGTGGAATAGTATCATATTCAAGTAATGCTTTAGGGTGTATACCAATTTGACGGTTTATGATAAACTCAAGACGAGCAAGCCCAACCCCATGGTTTGGCAGATGAGAAAAGTTAAATGCTAATTCTGGATTAGCAATATTCATCATGATTTTAACAGGTAAATCAGGCATCGTTCCAGCATCAAGTTCAAGTACTTCTACGTTTAGTTTACCATCATAAACATGACCAGTATCACCTTCACAGCAAGATACTGTAACTAACATCCCATCTTTTAAAGCAGTTGTAGCAGTATCACAACCAACAATAGCAGGTATCCCAAGTTCACGAGCAATAATTGCAGCATGGCAAGTTCTGCCACCGCGGTTAGTAATAATTGCGGCAGCACGTTTCATTACAGGCTCCCAATCGGGATCTGTCATATCAGTTACTAGTATATCCCCAGGTTCAACTCGATTCATATCATGATGGTCTTTAACTAGCTTTACAATCCCTGTTGCGGCTTTTTGTCCAACCGCTCGACCTGTGATTAAGGTTATTGCATTATTGTTTAAAATACGATAACGAATTTGTTTACTGCTATTTAATTCTTGTGATTTAACTGTTTCAGGACGTGCTTGCAAAATATAAATTTTACCATCTATACCATCAAGCCCCCATTCGATATCCATAGGTCTTTGGTAGTGCTTTTCAATAATAACTGCAAATTTAGCTAATTCAGTAATTTGTTCATTACTTATCGAAAACTTTTTACTTGCCTTAATATTAACATTAACGGTCCGAATTGATTTACCAGTATCTGGAGTATCACTAAACTCCATCTTAATTACTTTACTTCCCATGCTTTTACGAATTATGGCGGTTTTATTTTTGGCTAATGAAGGTTTGTATACATAAAACTCATCTGGGTTTACCATGCCTTGCACTACACATTCGCCTAAGCCATAGCTTGAAGTGATAAATACGACATCTTCAAAACCTGACTCGGTATCAATAGAAAACATAACCCCAGAGCTACCAATATCTGAACGTACCATTTTTTGAATGCCTGCAGATAGGTAAGTTTGGGACTGGTCAAAGCCTTTATGTACACGATAAGAAATTGCACGATCATTATATAAAGAAGCAAAAACTTTTTTGATTGCTAGCATTACTTGTTCGATTCCGTGGATGTTTAAGTGCGTGTCTTGTTGCCCCGCAAATGATGCATCTGGCAAGTCTTCAGCTGTTGCGGATGAACGAACTGCAACACTAATATCATTACCGTACATCTCTAGCATTTTGCTATATGCTATTTCGATGTCTTTAATTAAGTCTTCAGGGAATGGAGTTTCTAAAATCCAAGATTGTATTTGTCTACCAGTTTTTGCAAGTGCAATTACATCATCTACATTCAGTGTTTTTAAGGTGTTATCAATTTTATCTTTTAGATTGTTTTGTTGTAGAAATATTTTATAAGCTTCAGCTGTAGTCGCGAAACCACCTGGTACAGTGATACCTTTAGAGTGTAACTGTGAAATCATCTCACCAAGAGAAGCGTTTTTGCCACCAACCAGACTGATATCAGTCATGCGTAGATCTTCAAACCAGATAACATTTTGCATATCTTGTATCCTTTAGATTTTATATCATAATTGCAGTATGCATTTTAGCATATTTGATGATTAGTTGTTTATTTAGCAATATTTAAGCGTTTCATGATTTCATAATATTTATCAGCAGTTCTTTGAATTACATCATGTGGTAAATCTGGTAATGGCGGTTGTTTATTCCATTTGAGAGTAAACTCTAAATAATCACGTAGATATTGCTTATCAAAACTAGGTGGGTTATTCCCAACCACATATTCGTTAACATCCCAGAAACGTGAAGAGTCTGGTGTTAGAACTTCATCCATTAGGATGAGTTTACCATCAGCATCTAAGCCAAATTCAAATTTGGTATCGGCAATTATAATATTATGCTTGAGTCCTAATTCACTAGCTTTTTTATATAAGCGAATAGAGATATCATGTAGTTTTTGGGTTAATTCAGTACCAATTAAATCTTGGCATTGTTTTATTGAAATATTTTCATCATGATCACCAACTGCGGCTTTGGTTGAAGGAGTAAATATTGGCTCTTCTAGTTTCTCTGCATTTTTTAGACCATTTGCAAGTTTAATTCCGCATATTTCACCAGTTTTTAGGTAGTCTTTGTATCCAGTACCTGCCAAATATCCTCTTACAATCACTTCAACTGGGACAGGTTTTAGTTTTTGCACAATTACTGCTCGATCTTTTGCATATTCTAATTCAGATCCTGATAAATAGTTGGATAGTTGAAGGTTCGTTAAATGATTAGGGCAAATATCTTTCAGATATTCAAACCAAAACAATGATATCTGGGTTAGATACTTACCTTTATTAGGAATTAACTGCTTTAGGATAACATCAAAAGTTGATATTCTATCAGTTGCTACCATTAGCATTGTTTTAGTATCAATATCATATAAATCTCGTACTTTGCCAGAGTATATTTTAGCCAATGATTTTATATCAGTCATGATTTAATTCCTAATTCAAGTTTTATTTTATTAATTTGTTCTAATAATAATTCCATATTATCACCTAGTATTGTAAGGTGTCCCATTTTGCGTCCAATATTAGCAATTTGCTTATCATATAGGTGTAGTTTTAGATTGTCATATTTTGATAATATTTTTTCAAAATCTGGAGGGTTGGTCTCATTTAACCAAATATCTCCTAGTAAATTTAGCATTATCGCCTTACTATGAAGTAGAGTGCTTCCAAGTTTTATATTACAAACTGCTCTTACTTGTTGTTCAAATTGTGAGGTTATATTAGCATCAATGGTATGATGTCCTGAATTATGAGGTCGTGGTGCCA
This sequence comes from Neisseriaceae bacterium, assembly GCA_947441745.1. GTDB lineage: Bacteria > Pseudomonadota > Gammaproteobacteria > Burkholderiales > UBA11063 > Aquella. Next base: position 3,813 of record CANEUJ010000073.1, read on the forward strand.
TTTCATTAGCTATAATTTGATCATCTTTGGTAATAAAAAACTCTATAGCCAAAACTCCAATATAGTTAAGCTTATTTATTACTGCAATAGCGTAAGCTGTTATTTGTTCTTGAAGTTGTTTATCTATATTTGCAGGAGCTATTGTAATATCTAAAATTCCATTTTTATGGATGTTTTGTGATATAGGGTAAACGACTACTTCATTTCTACTTCTAGCTACAATTACTGATACTTCAAGCTTGATATCTATTAGTTTTTCTAAAATACATGCTCTTGGCGTAAACTTTAGAAACGCAGCACCTAATTCATCAATAGTATTTACATGAATTTGTCCTTTACCATCATAACCAAGAGTATTGGTCTTTAGTATAGACGGGAATAGATCAAACTCTATATCATTTATATCGGATTGGTTTTCTATAGACAAATATTTAGTCGTCGGAATACCTAAACTATTAAAAAATGCTTTTTCATTTAGGCGGTTTTGAGCAATTAAGATTGCTGATGCATTTGGGTATACTGGAACTTTATTTTCTAAATAATTTATACTATTTGCTGGAATGTTTTCAAATTCAGTAGTGATTACATCTGAGAGATTAGCTAATTCATCTAAGCCTTTTTTATCATTATAGTGAGTTTTTATATGATAATTAGCTAGCGATCCTGCAGGGCAATTAATGTCATGCTCTAATACTGCCACGTGAAAACCCATTTGCCTTGCAGCTATTACAAACATTCGCCCCAATTGACCACCGCCCAAGATCCCAATGCATTTAGGTGGTAAAATCACATTTGATATCATTTATTCTAGCTCCGGTAAATTCATCTGAATTACCATGCGAGTTTGATTATCACGAAAAGCATGTAATTTAGCTGCTAAGGTCTCATCAAATCTTGCGAGTATTGCTATAGCCATAAGTGCAGCATTAGCTGCTCCAGCATCGCCAATAGCCATCGTAGCTACAGGAATTCCTTTTGGCATTTGTACAATTGATAATAGTGAGTCCTGACCATTTAGATATTTTGACGCAATAGGCACTCCAATTACTGGAACAATAGTTTTACTAGCTACCATCCCAGGTAAATGTGCAGCACCACCTGCTCCAGCGATAATTACCTTTAGCCCATGAGACTCTGCGGCTTCAGCGTATTCAAACATAAAGTTTGGGGTACGATGTGCTGAAACTACTAACGCTTCATAATTTACATCAAAATCTTTTAGTATTTTAGCAGCGTTTTTCATGGTTTCCCAATCAGAATTGCTACCCATTATAAGACCAACTTTTATCATATCAAATCCTTTATTTTTAATAAATTATTTTTAGAGCATGGATCCCAAACTCGTGACGAAACAGCATCCTGTTCATGTTTGGGATGACGAAAAACATCACCACAGTGCTTCAAATTACGTCATCCCACAGCAAATTACGTCATCCCACAGCAAATTACGTCATCCCACAGCAAATTACGTCATCCCACAGCAAATTACGTCATCCCACAGCAAATTGCGTCATCCCACAGCAAATTACGTCATCCCAGCGGAGGCTGGGATCCATGCTCTTGTGCTATTACTATTTATCCTCGTAATTATTTCAAATTGTTATGTAATTTATATACTATCTCCAATGCTTCTCGTGCGGTTAAATTATCTGGATTTAGTGTTTTTAAATGTTCTAAAGCCTCCGCTTCATGTTCAGTTAGCAGAGATAATGTATCTGTAACTATAGCTTCATCATTTTCAATTGGAATGCTAAATAAATCTAATTGATGTGAGTGATTTTGCTCTAACTGGGCTAAATTTTTCTGAGCTACATTAATTACGCTCTTAGGTACTCCAGCCAAACGAGCCACCTGTATTCCGTAGCTTTTTGCTGCAGAACCTTCATGTACATTGTGAAGAAATACTATGGTGTCTTTATCTTCAACCGCACTTAAATGCACGTTACGTATTATACTATAATTTTTACTTAGTTCAGTTAGTTCAAAATAATGGGTTGCAAACATAGTATATGCTTGGATTCTTTCAATTAATTGTCTTGCTATAGCATTAGCTAAAGCCAAACCATCAAATGTTGATGTTCCACGCCCAACTTCATCCATCAAAACTAAAGATTGACTAGTAGCATTATTTAAAATATTGGCTGTTTCTGACATCTCAACCATGAATGTAGAGCGCCCACGTGATAAGTCATCAGATGCTCCAATACGAGTAAAAATTCTATCTAATGGTCCAATAAGAGCACTTGTTGCAGGAACGAAGGAGCCAATATGTGCCATTAATACAATAATTGCAGTTTGTCTCATATAGGTAGATTTACCACCCATGTTAGGCCCTGTAATTAATAAAAACTTATTTCTATCGTTAAGTTCTATATCATTTGCAATAAAGTGCTCAACTTCTGAAGCAACAACTGGGTGGTAACCATTTTTGATTTTTATTTGATTTTCAAGCACCATCGTTGGACGCTTAAAGTCTAACTCAGTAGCAACTCTTGCAAAGTTATCCAAAACGTCAAGAGTTGCAAGAGCTTCTGCTAATTGTTGAAGTACAGCTATAAAACTATTTAGATAAATTAATATTTCATTATAAAGCTGTTTTTCTAAAAGTAGGGATTTATCTTCGGCTGATAACACTTTCTCTTCAAATTCTTTTAGTTCAGTAGTAGTATATCGTTCAGCATTTTTTAGGGTCTGAGTTCTAATGTAATTATCTGGTACTTTGTCACTATTTATTTTTGAGATTTCAATATAGTAACCATGCACACGATTAAACTCAACTTTTAAAGTATTGATTCCAGAGTTTTTGCGCTCTTGTTCTTCTAAATTAAGTAGATATTGATGTCCATTGGTACGAATATTATGCAGATAGTCTAGCTCTTTGCTATAGCCATCATTAATAATGCCACCATCCCGAATTAGACTGTTTGGTTCTGGTTTAATGGCTTGAGTTAGCTTTGCAAGTACGTCCCCTGGGAAGTTTTTAATAGTATTATAGATATTATTAAGTGTTGTATTATTAGTATTTGAAAATATTAATTCTGGTAATGTTTTTAGTGTATCTCTTAGTCCAGATAAATCACGCGGACGAGCTGAACCTAGTGCTATTCTTGAGGTTATACGCTCTATATCATTGATGCTTTTTAAAATATCATAAATATTATTTTTACTGCTTAATTCTGTAACACTATCTAAGCGTCTATTTATAGCTTCATGATTTCGAAGTGGATTATTAAGCCATTTGTAGAGTAGGCGACTACCCATTGAAGTTGCACATTTATCAAGAATTGATAATAGTGTAGGAGAGCGTTCACCATTAATAGTATAGTTGATTTCTAAATTACGTCTTGAAATCGCATCCAGAATAAGATAGTCTGAATTATTTTCAGCTATTATGTTGTTAATATGTGGTAATTCACCATAGATCATTTGCTTGGCATAGTTTAGAAGTACACCTGAGGCTACAATACCTAGTTTACAATTATTAACTCCAAATCCTTCTAAGTCTTTAACTGCAAAATGTTCACATAAGTTTTTATATTGAGTAGCATAGTCAAAATGCCAATCAGGGATAGCTTTTATAGAGCATTTGTCATACAAATGTCTTATACTTTGAATTATAGATTCTGGAACTATTAATTCGCTTGGGCTAATTCGTTCAAGAATATTAAAAACACCATCATTGGTAATTTGTTCTATATGAAATTTTCCGGCAGATAATGATAATGTTGCAATTCCGTAGTTGTTCTTAGATAAGTAAATACACGATAGTAAATTTTCTTTTTTTTCATCAAGAAGTAGGGCATCCGTAATAGTACCTGGTGTTATAATTCTTGTTACTTTACGTTCAACTGGACCCTTGCCTGTTACGTCACCAACTTGATCAACAATGACGATAGATTGTCCGATTTTTACTAATTTAAGTAAATATTGCTCTAGAGCATGAAATGGTACACCTGCCATTTTAATAGGGTTACCTGCTGAATTA
>CANEUJ010000074.1 GCA_947441745.1 Neisseriaceae bacterium
GTAGTATCATGAATTCATCCTGTATAGAGCGATTTAACCTCTCACAAATAGCGTTCTGTTTTGGTGTTCTTGGGTATGTATGATAATGAATTATGTTATTATATTTGACATATTGAGCAAAATCTTTGGCAAAATAATCAATATTTTAATCGATCTAATTTCCAATATGTGTTCTAGCTTTTACAAGTATTACAAATTTCATGGCAACGCATCTGGATTTCAGTCCACATTTCGTTTATTAAATTACGAATTTTTGGGGAGTATTCATTAAATACGTACATTTTTTTCATACCTGGTGGATAAATCCACTGGTTATTAGTAATATCGGGGCTTAACATTTTAAGTGCATCTTTATTTGGAACACTAGATCCTGTTAAGTTAGATAGCTCATACTCGCTTTTTGTCAAAAGAGCATTATTGATAAAAGCGTATGATAAATCGCGATCTGGGGTTGTAGTAGGTATCACCATATTATCTAGCTCATACATATCACCTTCCTTTTGAAGTACCGCTTCAATCTTTATCGGTGAATGCGAAGCTTTGGCATCTGCTATTGCTTTATAGATATCTATAGAATAACTCATAGCTATCCATATATCACCTCTAAGTAGCCCACGATAATAGCTATCGCTATCAAATTTTGCCCAATAAGGTGATGCTTTATCAATCACCGCACGAGCTAATTTGAGATCTTCAGTATTGGTTGAATTCGGATCCTTGCCTAGATATAGAAGTGCCGCAGCAAATACATTACGCGAAGAATTAAACATAGTCACATGACCTTTTAGCTTTTCTAGGTATTTGGGGTCAAAAACCACACTCCATGTATTTGGAAGAATACCCAGAGATTTCATTTTATCGGCATTATAAGCCAAAAATACTGGCGTATAAGCATATGGCACTGAATATTTATTACCAACATCATAAACCTGGTTCAAAAAAGCTTTATCAACATACGCTAAGTTTGATAGTAGCTTCAAATCAAGAGGCTCAATTTTACCCATTTTAGCTAACTCAGTCACAGCATAGCTTGTTGCAACAATTACATTATAACCATTAGCACCAGCTGCCATTTTGGCTAGCATTTCACCATTATCATTAAAATAATTCTGCACCAAATGACATTTACAACTAGCTTCGAGTCTAGCAATGGTTGGGGATGCTATATAATTAGAACCAATAAATATATTTAAGTCTTTATCAGCGAAGCTTGTAGCAGATAATAAAAATACAATAATAGATAATACAAATTTATTAATGTGGTATTTAGTCATAACAAACTCTTATTTAAAAATCTGTGGAGATAGTTTAGTCGCTATGGAGGCTAAACATAAGGTAAATAGGATAATAACGGTTGAAGCTGCGTTCACTTCTGGTGTTACCCCCATCTTTAGCATCGAATAAATAGCTAGAGGTAATGTTGTAGCACCTACTCCAGCTGTAAAAAACGTAATTACAAAATCATCAACCGATAAAGTAAATGCCATTAAACCACCAGCAATAACCCCTGGTAGTATTGTTGGAATTAAAATCAACCAAAAAGCTTTAAAAGGACTAGCTCCCAAATCACGTGCAGCATCAATAATACTATCATCCATCCCAAACATCCTTGATTTAACTGCAACAGCTACAAAGCTAATCGAAAAAGCAGTATGAGCTAAAATAATTGATGTATACCCTAAGGTAAAATTAATCATTAGGAAAAATAATAATAGTGACACCCCAACAAGTAGTTCAGGTGTAGCAACTGGCACCATAACCAACCCTGATAGTAGCGGGATTTTATATCTATGAAGTGCAACACCTGCAAGGGTTCCTAGTACTATAGAAATACTACTAGAGGTAAAAGCTATTAATAATGAATTAACTCCAGCGTGAATTATCTCTTTATCCGCAAATAATACTTTATACCATTTTAGAGTAAACCCTACCCAACCAACGTTAATTTTGGAATCATTAAAAGAATATAGAATAAGTACTATAAGCGGTATATACAAAAATAAAAAAGTAAATATCCCACCAAATAAAAAAACTTTCGATAGCTTATTTGTTTGCATATTTTAGCCCCTTTAAGCGTGAAGCAAAAACGCCAACAATCAATGAAATACCTAATACCGCTAAAGTCATTATGATGGATGTTACACTACCTAATGGCCAGTTTTCAGTTTGTAAAAACTGCTGTTTGATTAGATTACCTATCATTAGTGAACAATTATTCCCAACTAATTCTGGTACCACAAACATCCCAATACTTGGAATAAATACTAAAGCACTTCCAGCTAATATACCAGGTAAACTAAGTGGCAAAGTTATCTTTAAGAAAGACTGTAAGCGTGTAGCTCCCAAATCACGACTAGCCTCTATTAGAATGTCATCATGCTTTTGTAAATTAGCATATAATGGCAAAATCATAAAAGGAAGATTAATATATATAAGACAAATTACTACAGCAAATGAAGAATATAGTAAATTTACTGAGGAATAGCCAAAAACTCCTATAATCTTATTTATCAAATAAATAACCCAAGAGTCAGGGCCAAGGATTATCATCCACGCATAAACCCTAACTAAAAAACTACTCCAAAACGGGATAATTACCATTAATAATAATATATCTCGATATTTTTTACCACTTTTAGCTATCATCATAGCTAATGGATAACCAAGAATCAGACAAAAAACAGTAGTAATAATCGAAAACACCATTGAACGTAAAAATAACTGCCAAATAAAAGAGCTAGTAGAAGCAAATTTGAAGCTATCTAGTGTCAAATTTACCTGGAATGAGTTATCCATATGCGTAATCAATGGTGCTACACCACCATAGTCACCAGGTTCTCGAAATGCTATAAAAATCATTATCAAGGTTGGTACTAAAAATAAGCATACCAAATATAATGAGGGTACAAATGATAATACTCTTTTTTCGTGTAATCTTAACATGAACCTGTATCCAAGAAATTACCTGCTTCAGGATCAAAAGCTACATATATTTCACTATTATCCACAAAGAATTTAACCTCATCACTTGTATGGTTTGGTGCCATTACCTGTAGTTTAGTATCATTACCTAAATCTAATTCATATAATGTTCCATTGCCATAGTAATAATAACCATTCACCTTAGATTTAATAACGCTAAGATGGGTTACATTAAAATTATTTTCTGAGCTTAATTTAAGTTTTTCAGGACGTAATGAATACCATCCTATTTGACCAAGCTGATAACTACTACTAGCTGGATCTTTTATAGAAAACTCTATACTATCGGCAACTCTTAATTTTACTGCGTCATTGGTGGTTGCTAGTACTTCAGCTTTTAGTAAATTACATTTACCCAAGAAATCAGCAACAAAATGAGTTTTTGGTTTAGAATAAATAATATCTGGCTTATCAAGTTGCTCTATTGTTCCATGGTTTAGCACTGCAATACGATTTGATAGCGCAAGAGCTTCATGTTGGTCATGCGTTACGTAAACGAATGTAACCCCTGTTTCTTCTTGTAACTTCACAAGCTCCATATGCATATGCTCACGTAATCTCGCGTCAAGAGCTGACAATGGCTCATCTAGAAGTAATAGCTTTGGTCTATCAACTAATGATCTTGCAATTGCAACACGTTGTTTTTGCCCACCAGATATTTCGTGTGGGTAGCAATCTTTAAATTGGCTCAACTGGACATCTTCAAGTAACTCATTGACTTGAGCCTCAATTTTATTTTTACTCCATTTTGCCATCTTTAGTGGAAAGGCGATATTGTCGGCAACTGTCATGTGAGGAAATAATGCATAACTTTGAAATATAGTATGTAACGGACGTCTTTCTGGGGGCAGATTGGTGATATCAACACCATCAAGTAATATTTGACCGCTATCAGGAGCTACTAATCCCGCTATCATACGAAGTAAGGTTGTTTTACCACAACCAGATGGCCCTAAAAGTGTAAAAAACTCACCTTTTTTAATATCAATGCTGATATTATCTACAACAAGATTACCACCAAAATGTTTCGTTACATTTTTAATTTCAAGTATTGTCAAAACATAGCCCTTACAAAAAAAGTCTCTTGATTTTCTCGAGAAAATTATTGTAACAAAAATAGAAAATATTAGGGATTTTTTTTAAGGGTTTATTGGGAATTATTCTACTAAAACAACCGATGGATTAATTCACTACCAAGCTTAATTTGTTTTTTATTCGCCGAATCAACATAGCCCTTAATAAAAGTTAGTAATTGGTCATACTCTTTTTGCCCAAGCACTTGCTTATTAGAGGTTAGAATCCTCGATTCGAATTCAGCCATAAAACGTTCACCCAAGTCAAAAATCTTATCAACAACATATAACGGATTTTCATGTAAATGAAGAAGTGCTACTATTGATAATATAGAAAAATCACCGTGTGCATCAAGAGCGTTGTGATTCTCATTAGCTATAGTAAACAAAATTTGATTATCTTTTACTAAACTAAACAATCCTGAATTAGCTTGTAATCCATTAGATATAAAAAACTCGGACAATACCGAATAACGCTCTTTAGTTTTAGTAATTAAATACAATTCCAAAACCAGCTCAATACTATTTAAATCCTTAATTTGTTCTTGTATATCATTAATAATCTGTTTATAGTCACTTACGCGAATATGAGCATCATTATTAAGTACAAATTTATGTAATTCTTGATAGATATTGGCTATTTGTGCATGACTAATAATCCCGTCCTTATCAACTATCTGCACCACTAGTTTTAATGCTTTAGCGTAGTATTTATTACCTTTTTCAAATATTTGCCATTGATTATCTCTATCAAGGACATAAAACACAAACTGTTTATGAGTGAATTGTCCAATTTCAGGTAGAACTTTTAGCTTTCTAGTTTCTTCAAAAACAATATCAACAACTAAATCAAGATTTTTATTAACACAATCTGCGTAACTAAACTCAATACCATCAAGTTTTACAAAGAAAGCTTCAACGCTATCTTCAGGAACTTCTTCAATAATTTGATGCACTATATGATCACTCATAAGTGAATCAAACTTAGGTATTTCATCACCAAAAATATCTTTTGGCATAAACTCTTGTAGCTTATCAATTGAATTAGAATTAGAATCTATACCATCTAATACAGTTGCCTTATTTTCATCAATCAAAATATCTTTAGTTGCTTGATTAAAATTATTTTCAACACGTTTTTTAAACCGTGCATCATCATACCAATAATAACCAAGAGTTAATAAGATTACTATAACAACAAATGCAATAATTGCTATTTGAATTGGATTCATTCTTTCTCCGTTTCTATTACATCACGAATAAATTTAAATAGTTTACGATAAGTTTTAATCTCATTAATAGCTTGTTCTTTACGGCATAATCGTATCAAGCCACGAAGTTGCCCAATATCTGAAACAGCATACGTATTAACAAAAACATCAAGTGCTTTATCTTCTTTTATCAAACGTTCACGCCACGTTTCACAATCATGAAGTAGCTTGGTGCTTTTTACCGAATCTGAATTTAATTCATGCAGCTTGTTTTCTATATATGCAGCATCTACATTTCGCATCAATTTACCAATATATTGACTTTGACGCCTTGTTGCACCATTAGCGGTTATCTTCTGGGATAATTTGATTGCTTCAATTAAGTTATCTGGTAATTCTATCTTTGCTAACTTTTGTTTACTTAGCTCCACAAGCTCCATACCTAAGTGCTGCAAATAATCCATATGTTGTTTGCGTTTTGTTTTACTTGGTGGTAACTCTTCAATTTCAGAATCATTATCAAGTATATTTGTATTTGGCATATTAGGTATCAATCTTTTTATATAGTTAACTAAAGCATAATGTTACTACATTTAGAACTTTCTTGCATCACAGAAAACATTAAAAACAGTCATCTAGACTTATAATATAGTGTAAAATCTTGAAATAATAGATACTATTAAGGAATGTTATGTCTCAACTAAACTTCGAATATACTACTAACAATCTACAAAAAATTGCGAATAATGTTTTAGAACGAGCATTGCAGCTTGGGGCTACAAGTGCTCAAATTGAAATCAATGAAAATATTGCTGGTGGTGTTGATATCCTAAATGGTAATATAGAAAACTTTGAAACCAGCTACGGAAGTAGTTTATCGCTTCAAGTGTATAATGGCTACAACCGTGGTGCTGTTAGTGTAAGTAAGATAAATCCTCAAAACTTAGATGAAATAATTATTCGTGCAATAGATATTGCCAAACACACTAAGCCCGACCCATTTAATGGCATTCCTGAAACGTCATTGCTATGCAAATCTATGAATGGCGATCTAGAGTTATTTAACCCTAAAGTATTAAGTAATCATGATTTGATAAATAACGCTAAAGAAATTGAACATTTTGGTACTACTTTAAATAATAAGATTCAAACTTCAGATGGGGCATCTATTAGTTACAGTCAATATCAGTTTGTATTAGCTAATACTAATGACTTTAACCAAGGTTATCAAATGACTCGGTATAATAAAAGTTTATCATTAATTGGTGATACACTTGACGGGATGCAAACTGACTCATGGTATGACTCAAGCCTTGATTTTGACAATCTAATGAGTAATCAAAGTTTGGCACAAACGGCAATTGAAAGAACAGCACGCCGCCTCAGTAAAGGCACTATCAAATCAGGAGCTTATTCAGTAATTTTTGAATCAGGAATTGCCAAATCATTTATAGGGAATTTTCTAGGTGCCATTAGCGGTAGTAATTTATTTCGTCATCTTACATTTCTAGATAACTCTCTAGATACCGAAGTATTTCCTCAATGGCTAAATATATATGAAGATCCCTTTATTAAAAAAAGTAGTCGCAGTTGCTATTTTGATAATGAAGGTGTTATGGTTCAAGCTCGTGAATTAGTAAAAAATGGTAGCGTCAATGGCTACTTACTAAACTGCTATTCTGCACGTAAACTTGGCTTAATAACCACTGGAAATGCTGGTGGCAATCATAATATAACTGTCACCAGCAACTTTTCTGGTGATATTTATGAATTTGCCAAAAAATTAACCACTGGTCTTATAATTATTGAAACTATTGGGCATGGGTTAAATATGGTAACAGGAGACTTTTCAGTTGGTGCTAGTGGGCTATGGGTAGAAAATGGTGAAATCCAGTTTTTTGTTGACAATCTGACTATGTCAGGAAATTTAAAAGACATTTATAGAAACATCCGCTATATAAGCAATGATTGCTCAACAAATAGTTCAATGCAATGTGGCTCAATGTTGGTTGATGAGGTAAATATTTCTTCATAATTTTTCTTCTGATTTTAAGAACATGGATTCCAGCCTCTGCTGAATCCATGCTCTCTTATACTATAAGCCTATAGTGTTTCTGTTATTACTGATAAACTATGGATAATTGCAGCTATTTTTGCAACTAACTGTATAGTTTCAGGGCTTACACCATGATGACTAACTAATTGTTTTTCATGAGCTGTAATACACATACCACAACCATTCACAATAGATACCGCTAGACTATATATTTCAAAATCAAGTTTTTCAACACCAGGATCTCGCATAATATTCATGCGCAGTCCTGGATTCATCTTGATATAACTATCATTTTCGATTATATGAGCAAAACGGTAGTAAATATTGGTCATTGACATCATTGCTACTGCCGCATTAACACCATTTAGAGTGCTTTCTTTTAAAAGCTCAACATACTGGGATTTGATACCATTCACCAAATCATTGTTGCGACTAGCTATTGCAGAACTAAGAATA
>CANEUJ010000075.1 GCA_947441745.1 Neisseriaceae bacterium
CTCGCCCACAAAACATTCCTGAATTCCATAGGTAGCTCTTAGATTCTAAATATTCGCTTGCACGTTCTAGGTTAGGTTTTTCGACAAAACGCTTTATGGAATAACCTTTAGCAATAGCGTCTTTGGTGTTAGACTCAATATAACCATAGCCTGTTTCGGGGTATTCTGGGTTGATACCAAATGTAGTTATATAGCCATTTTGGGCAATTTCTTCGGCATTGTCAACAGCGGTTTTAAATGCTTCAAAATCACTGATTAAATGATCTGCAGGAAGGATGAGAATTGTCTCATTAGGGCTGTAGTTTTCTGCTATAAATAAACAAGCGGCAGCTATTGCTGGAGCTGTATTTCTACCATACGGTTCAAGGATAAAATCACACGGGAGATTATTGTGATTGATTTGCTGATATTCATCTTGCATCCGAAAGTGAACTTTTTCGTTAGTAACTGTCAAAATTGCATTGACATTAGCGAGATTACTTGCTCTAATAAATGTATTTTGAAGTAGGCTATGCCCATCAGCTAGTTTGATAAATGGTTTTGGGTCTAGTTGTCTTGACACTGGCCACAAACGAGAACCTGAGCCACCTGATATAATTACTGGAATCATAATTTACACCTTGAATAAGTTATTTGCAAAAATTATAAAAGTTATAGTTTATAACCAATGGAAACCTTTAGCTAATACTCCTAGTAATACCAAAAATCCGCTACCATATATAGTCAGTAGCTAAATAAACTTCTAATATGTAGGATTTTATCATTTTATGAATCATTGAAATTGTTTTTTTAGCACATAAATAAAATTCCATGCTAAAATGTTACTAGAAACATTAATTTTTCAAGAGAATTACAAATAGATAATAATCAATATAGTTTATCTCAGTTACCACCACTGGGTTTGTATATCCATATCCCATGGTGTGTAAAAAAATGCCCTTATTGCGATTTTAACTCTCATAACTCACCTACCGAATTACCAGAATCTAAGTATGTGGATGCTTTAATTGCTGATTTGGAACAGGCATTACCACTTATTTGGGGGCGTTCTATTCGTACTATATTTATTGGTGGTGGGACACCTAGTTTATTTAGTCCTGAAGCTATAAATAAAATTTTACAAAGCGTACGAAGTCTTACACGCTTATCTCCTTTAGCTGAAATAACTATTGAAGCTAACCCAGGTACGGTAGATAATGAACATATAGCGGGATATCATAAAATCGGGGTTAATAGAATTTCTTTCGGAGTTCAATCATTTAATGATAAGCACCTAAATGCTCTTGGGAGAATTCACGATAGTAGTGCTGCGATTAATGCAATTACCAAAGCTAAAAAATATTTTTCACAAATTAATTTAGATATAATTTATGGCTTACCGAATCAAACATTTAATGAACTAAAAGAGGATATAAATAAGGCTATTAGTTTTGATACCACTCATCTATCTTTTTATAATTTGACTATAGAACCAAACACTGAGTTTAATAAAAATCCTCCAAAGAATTTACCTGATAATGATTTGTGTTATCAAATGCAAGATCTAATTGTATCCAATTTATCAAATATTGGCTACTCAAGGTATGAAGTGTCGGCTTATGCTAAAGATGATAATTTTTGTAATCATAATCTCAACTACTGGCAGTTTGGGGATTACCTAGGTATTGGTGCTGGAGCTCATTCAAAGCTTAGTTTTCATGATAAGATAATCAGGCAAGTACGTCAAAAACATCCAAAAAGTTATATGGATGCGGTTGCTACTAATAAGCATATTATAGAGAATAAAACTGTTACCAAAGATGAGCTTCCATTTGAGTTTATGCTAAACGCTCTACGTTTAAATTCTGGTTTTGCAACGACTTTATTTGTTGAACGAACAGGATTACCACTTGGTACTATTCTTAAACAATTAGAGATGGCACGACAAAAAGGGTTTCTTAGTCTAAAAGATGGTAAAATCCTACCAACAATCAAAGGACAAGATTTTTTAAACGATTTGCTTTTATTATTTTTGAGTTAAATGTATTGTGTTGTATTGGGTAAATTTTAAGGGTATTTTAAATGAACAATAAGCAGAAATTTTTTAGTCAGTTACAAAATTTATATGTTGGTGCAAGATTAGATGGTAAAGGTGGAATGGCTAAATTATTACAATTTAAATGCCAATATTTTGCGCAAATAAAACCATTAATTGAAGCTGAAATTAAGAAGAGCTATCCAGATATTGATGATAGTTCTCAAACTGAATTATATGAAAAACTTTATACTTTTTTTAGTAGCTATTTAACTGATGGTGGATCTATATATTTTAGTGATACTCCTGCTTATAAAAATGTATATGCTAAAGTTTATTTTGATAAAGAAGATACAGCACTATTTTATAAAACTAAAGACTTATATTATGTAAAATCGCAAGTAATGTATCAATCGGTAGAAAACCTAACTTTTAGTAATAATGATAAGGCGATTGCGGCATATTTTGATTTTGATGCTGGAGATTATATTCCAACTAATAATAACACCAAAGAAAAAGTATTAATTTTATTTACGGGTCTAAAAAATCGCAAATTACAGTTTAAGGTAATTGAGCAATCTCAAATTATTAAAGATGATGAGTATAATATAATTGATTGTAAACTAAAAGGCTTGGATGAATCAAACTCGTATATTATCAAAAAGTCGAGTAATCAATTAATTGATGAGAAGGTAGGTTTTTATGCAATAAATTACTTACAAAAAAAAGATACTAAAGATGCGGTAATTAAATTCCTAGGTGACAATGGTATTTATATTGCTGAGGAAATAGTTACTAAAGCTATAAGTATCTATAAAAAACAAAATGAGGTTGATTTTTTTATTCATAAGAATGCAAAAGGATTTCTAACCGAACAATTTAATTTGTTTATGTATAACTATCTTAGTAATGACATGGATAGCTTACTAGAACAAAAACGTTTAAATAATATCCTAAAAATCAAAAAAATTGCTTTTATAGTCATTGATTATATTGCAAAATTTGAAGATGAGCTAAAAGCTATTTGGAACAAACCAAAGTTTGTCCGAAATAGTAATTATGTAGTAACCTTAGATAAGCTATTAGCAAAAGGTTTGGATATTTCAATTTTAACGAAACACTCAGGAATAAAAGCACAAATTAAGGAATGGCAGGATTTGGGTATGGTGTCTGATGGGTTTAATATTAACTCTATCACAGAATCAAAAGATATGTTTGAGGGTAGTAAATATAAATACCTACCCTTTGATACCAAACATTTTGATAATACTATAAAATATCAGATTTTGGGGTTGTTTGATAATTTTGATGATGAATGCGATGGAGTATTAATAAAATCAGATAACTATCAAGCACTAAACACCATAATGCCTAAATATAAAGAACAAATAGATTTAATCTATATTGACCCACCATTTAATACGGGGAGTGATTTTTCGTATTTGGATAATTATCAAGATAGCACGTGGTGTAGTATTATGTATGATAGGTTAAAGTTTGCTAATGCAATATTATCAGATAAAGGTAGTATTTATGTCCATTTAGATTATAGAGCCAATCACTACAATAGAATGCTTATGGATAATGTTTTTAATTTGAATAATTTTAGAAATGAAATTATATGGGCTTATAGAACTGGAGGGAATTCACCTTCGGGTATGATGCCAAGAAAACACGATAATATTCTTTTATATTCCAAAAGTGAAAAGTTTGAATTGAAGAATATAAAAGAACGTCAATATACCGAAAAAAAATTCATGGGAAGTAGTACGGATGATTTTGGAAGAATTTACACAGATACAAATTTGAGAGATGTAATTGATGGTGTTGTAAATGTAGTTGAAAATGATAAAGTCGTCGAATATAATGCAAGAGCTGTATTAAATTTGTCTAATGAGTTTTTTGCTTTTAATACACAAAAACCAGAAGGGTTGATTAATATATTATTTAACATTTCACAGTTGACAAATAAGTCAATGGTATTAGATTTTTTTTCTGGTTCTGGTACAACTATTACTACTGCACAAAAAACTGGTAAAAAATGGATTGGAATTGAAATGGGGATTCATTATAATGACACATATATTGTGAATGAAAATATTAAAGACTCAAGTATGGATAAAATAAAATTTGATATTTTAGAAGTACTATATAAAACTGATGGGAAAAATGGAGATTTATGCAATGTAAATGCAAGAAAAGTTGGAGTGTTAGGACGCTTAAAGGAGGCATTGAATGGTAGTGGGAAGCATGAGCCTTATGGAGTAACTGATTCAGTCCATGCCCAAAAGGGAGGTGTGTTTAAATACTATGAGCTAGAACAATACGAAGATGTTTTAGATAAAGCAGTATATCAAATGACTGATAAGAGTAACCTAGCATATGATTTTAGTAATAATGAAAAACTAGCCCATGATGGCTTAACTATTGACTACTCTGATGAAAGTAATCCGATATATTATTCGTTTGAGAAGTTATATCCTGATATTGATATTTGGGAAACAATTAGTAATTTTTATGGTTATAAAATTAAGAAATATGTAAGTTGTGATAAAGTAATTTATACAACTCGAGATGGTCGTGAGGTTATATTATCAAAAGATAAAATTACCTTTGATAATATGCCTGAGCTTAAATCTCTGATTTGGTGGCAATAATGGCAAAAGCTACCAATAAAGCAACTGCCAAAGTTACTTTAGAAAAAATAGCTGGTAATTTAACCTTACCTGATACTGCTTACTATGATTTTACTACCTTTGCTGGTGATATGCGATTATTTGACTATCAAGAACAAGCGGTAACTAAAGCAACCAAGTTACTTTGTAGATATTTTAATATCGAAGATAAAAACTCGGGTAATGAGTATCTACTAGATGCTTATCTTAGAAGTACTGATTATCCATTAGATAATTTAGCTATTGAGCGTAATAATTCACTTTATCCATTGCTAGTTGATTATTTCGCAATAGATGACAATAAGTTAGATTTTAGCCAGTTTGTAAATCGAATGAATTTTTGGATGGCAACTGGTAGTGGTAAAACTATTGTCATGGTAAAACTAATTAGTATTATATCTAAACTAATGCAAGATAAACTAATCCCCACAAAGCCGATTATGGTTCTAGCGCCAGATGATAATATCTTAAGCCAAATAGTTCAGGTGGTTAATCGTTTTAATATTTACTCCAATAATAAAATAAGCCTAGTTGACTTAAAACAAAACTGGGAACGTGATAATCAGTATATAGAATTAGACCATTTTTCTAATGGTACGACTCGGGTATACTATTATAAATCAAATAATTTTGTTGCTGATAAAGCTGAGGTTGCAAGTAGTAAAGATGGTAAAAATATTTACTTTGATAATTATCGAAACTTAAATGGGTGGTATTTGTTTTTGGATGAGGCTCATCGAGGCGAAGATAATAAATCAAAGCGGAAAGCAATATTTAATATTTTAGCTAAGAATGGTTTTTTGTTTAATTTCTCCGCAACCTTTACTGATGATATTGATGTTTTAACAACTATATTTGATATGAATTTAGCTAAATTTTTACAGTCGGGATATGGGAAGAAGCTCTATATTTCAGAAACTGAAATTGGTGATTTATCAAACGGAACTAATCAAAAATTACTCATTGATAACGAAGACAAAGAAAAACAGAAAACTATTGCTAAAACAATGCTATTATTAGCATTGCAAAGAAAAAATGCTACTATTATAAAGAAAATAAACAGCGAACTATATCATATGCCACTAATGTTAGTTTTGGCAGGACAGGTTAATAGTGATGATAAGGGGTTAAAACCATTTTTTAACTATCTAATTCAGATGGTGAAAAATGAATGGGATATCGATACAGCAAAGCAGGAATTAAAGCATGAGCTAAATCGTGTTGATGTTGATGGGAAGCATAGCAATTTTAAATTTGGGCTAGGTGATCGTGATCAAATTAACTCTATTTGTCTGCAAGTAGATAGTTTAACTCCCACAGATATCTGGAGCTATGTTTTTGGTGGTAAAAAATCTACTATCGAGGTTATTACTTTTGAAAAAAATAAAGATGAAGTAGCTTTTAAGCTAAAAACTGCTGACAAGCCATTTGCATTACTTGTAATTGGTGAAGCTATTAATTGGTTAAAACATGATACCAGTGGTGCTTTTGAAATGGTAAACCGAAGCCTTGATGCCTCCTTATTTGATAATATTAATTCATCTAATAATATTTCGATGTTGCTCGGTAGTCAAATGTTTAAAGAAGGTTGGGATAGTAATCGCCCAAATATAGTTTGCTACTTAGGAATTGGTAAAAACTCAGATAATAAA
Organism: Neisseriaceae bacterium; assembly: GCA_947441745.1. Lineage (GTDB taxonomy): Bacteria > Pseudomonadota > Gammaproteobacteria > Burkholderiales > UBA11063 > Aquella. The sequence continues at coordinate 6,342 of CANEUJ010000075.1, forward strand.
AAATATGTAATGCAAACAATTGGTAGAGGTATTCGGATTGAACCATTACCCAACCAAAGAAAACGCTTTGAGTATTGCAATAATGATAATTTATCCATTGATGAGATTGATAAGATTAGAGTTTTAGTAGATGTTTTAGAGACGGAGTTTGTCTTTGCAACTGATAGTAAGGCAATTAATGAAATATGGTCTATAATTCAAGAGCAAGGTAGCAAAGACGATTGGAATGAAGAAATCCATAAGTATTTTACAATTAATAAAAAATTACCAAGAGAGCTTGTTGTTCCTCGTTACCAAGATAGTAAAAAACCTAATGATAATCCATTTCGTACAAATAAAGACAATAAAGCTAAATTACAAAATTATATTAATGGACAGTCAGATAAGGTGCTAGCTTTATCTAATAACCTTAATTTACGGACACTTAACAAGCTCCGTAATGATGAAAATGTTAAAACTAATAAGAATGATAAGATACCATTGTATAAACCAGAGTATATAGTTAAATTAATACATAAACATTTTAATAAGACAGAAAAAGTTATAGCAGATTTTGTATACTTGAATGATCAGATTAGGCATTATAAGCATATTGCAACCACTTTGACCAATGGTGAGCTTGAACAATTAGAAAAAGAGTTAAAGCAAATCATGCAAGATGATACTAATATAGTTGATGAAAGTACACTATTAGCTCAGTTGTTGTCAAATCAAATTAGTAAAGAAGATTATGCAAAGCAATTACAAATTGCTAAGCAATATTCATGTGAATCTAAAGAGTATAAATTTATCAACATTGTAAGTGGAATCAAAAAGCTATTTAAGCATCATTACTATCAGCCAATAGCACTATTTAAAGAGGCGTATTATGATAAGTTTAAGCATATAATTAAAGTAACATCAGAGGTAAGTTTTTTAACCTCTTTGTGTAACTATCAGCAAACTTTGAATGATAAATATGAGTGGTGGTATTTTACCAAGGTAGATGAGACTCTTGATGGTGAAATAGGGATTGAGTATTTTGATGAAACACTTGGTACATCTCGGAAATTCTACCCTGACTTTATATTTTGGTTAAAAGAGAAACTAACGGGTAAGTTATTTATAAAATTTATTGACCCTAAGGGTGGCGAACATCAACTTAATCCATATGATAAAGCAGTTGGGTTTGAGAAAATGTTTGGAGATGAAAATCTATCCAAGACGGTTAAAGAGCAAATTAGGGATGAAAATTATCAGATTAGCTTACATTTTTACAATCAAGATGAAAGTGTTTCTAGATCGTGGGAAGATAAATATAAAAAATACTGGTGTAGCTCATTAGAGCAGATTTTCTAAACAGTTTTTTGGATTAGTATATATGACAAAACAAATTATTCATACGGACAAAGCTCCAGCCGCGATAGGCTGTTACTCTCAAGCGGTAAAAGTTC
>CANEUJ010000076.1 GCA_947441745.1 Neisseriaceae bacterium
ACAAGATTATAAACTAAGCATTTACCCTCTTTCTGTTTTATAGCTAAACTATATATCTACAATCAATATAACAAAATATAAATAAATTTAATATTTTGATAAATATCATGCTCATATTTGACCGTTGCTTTTCATTATTGAATGAATCTAATACTAATTTGACTTAGAATCATTAGTCATTATAGTTGCGGTAGTAGAGGCATAAATTGCTAAACATTTTGTCGTAGCCGTTGCCGCACTCCCTGCTAATTCAGCTTCACCAGCATAGCGATAACAATCATAAGCTTCTTGGTTTATTTTTGCAAATGCTTTATTTTGTTTTGCTCCATCTGATGCCTTACACATTACAATCATGGGGCACGTCACCACAAACTCTTTATCATCAGCAATGGCGAATCCAATTATAAAAAAAAGAATAATGAATTTACGCATAATTATATTTCAAAAATCTGGTTTATATTTATGCCAATCACATTTGGTTAAAATAGTTATTGGTGCTAATTAAAATTACTTAATCAATTCTACTATTCATTATTATTTAATTAAACTATCTGGCATAAAGGGTATTATTTTCATAAGCTGTGCTTTTTCAATTAATTGATTGAGATTGTATACGTCAAATTTAGGATAGAGCTTCTTATTAACCAAAGCTCCAACAGTAGCTGAACATACTGGTTTATTTTGAATTTTAGATAAAATAACTGCAATCTCTTTAGGCGATTTACCCAACGATAATAAATATAACACTTCAGATTCCCGTTTAGTTAATTTAATCTCTTCAGAGGAATGGTATTTATTAAAATTATTATTTACTTTTTCGTTTAAAAGTGATAATTGATAAGCCTTCGTAATTCTCTGTATTTCATCAACAAAACTATTAAATTTCATGGTTTCTGCAATAACAGCTTCTTGCAAATTAACTTTTGCTTGCAATACTAAATTTTCTTTTTCACTTTGTAATTTATATTTTTCTTCTCTCACCTTAGCTAACTCTGTAATGTCATTTGCAGTACCTAACAAACCAATTACATTTTGATTATCATCAAAAATTGGTTGTTTTTTAGATAAATAAATCCTCTCCCCAAATGTTGAAACAATTTTCTCTTCAAAGACTGAAGTATCTTTATTCAACATAATTTTATTATCATTATCATCAATTAATTTTGCTGAATTATAATCGTCTAATAGTTCAAAAATTGTTTTGCCAATTATATCTTCTGGAGAATTAAATCCAAACGCTTTAGCTTGACTTTGGTTACATCCACAATACCTCCCATGTAGATCTTTCCAAAACACAAAAGATAGAGAGTTAAAAACAGTTTCAAGAATTAAGTTATGGTTATCTAAATTCATATATAATATCGTTTTAAAAAGGTGTTTTTACTAAGTTTTGTAAAAAAATTTTACGGGTACTATTTTACCAGAAAGTAATAAAATGATGCATTATATTTTTTTATACAATGTTGTTAGTATAAAATTAGATTTCTCAAAATTAAAAACATTGATTGCAAACACTAAATTTGTTCTAATTGGTAGCTCGTATTGTTTAGAACAATTAAATCAAACTAATAAAGATTGTTTTGAACATATACATAAGATTTCTCGAGATTTTCATGAGATTGATTATAATGAAATTGAACAAATAGTTGAAAAGTACATAAAACAATATGGACAACAAAATATAAAACTCTTTACAAATGAAGATAGCACTCATTTAGCTTGTGCAAAATTACGTGAAAAGCATGGCATAATTGGTCACAACACACAAACAATTTTACCATTTGTAAATAAAGTAATATCTAAAAACAAACTTAGATCAAAAGTTAAATTACCCAAATTTGTTGAATTTAACAAAATATTATACAAAAACCACCAAACAACTTATCTAAATGAGCTTGTTGCTCAACTAGGAGGTTTTCCATTATTTGCTAAACCAATAGATTTAGTCAGTAGTGTTGAAACTCATCGCATTGATAATTTTGCAAATCTTGAAAAATTTGCTACTCACGCCGCACTTCATGAATATAATTTTGAAATTGATGAATTTATAGACGGCGAACTATTTCATTGTGATGCTATGATAATCAATGGTAAAATTGATTTTTTTATGATTGGTAAATGTAGTTTTGCACTATCAAGATTTTTTGAAGGCAAAGCAGTAGGTAGCATTCCAATTATTGATAATGAGCTGTTTTCTCAAATAAAACACTTCAATAATAAAGTATATAAAACACTAAACTGTCCTGATGGTGCTTATCACCTAGAATTATTCTTACAAAAAAACACTAAAGAACTTATATTTCTTGAAGTAGCGGCTAGAACTGGTGGTGCATTAATTACCAAAGTATATGAAAAAGTATTTGGTATTAATATTGAAGAAACTAATTATTTAATACAAATGGGCTTAGCCGATAAAATCACGATAAATCAACAAGACATTTATGCTGGTTTTTTAAACTTTCCTTACATTAAGGGCACCGTACAAAAAATTAAAAAACCTGAAATTAGCATTAATCATGAATTTATTGAATTTGTTAAACCAAATGATGAACTGTATCAAGCTAAAAATTTATTAGATATTTCTTGTAGTATTATATTCTGGGATAAAGATTATAATGTAGTATCAGAACACTTTGAATTTTTAAAACACTACCAGCCCCTAGAGCTTTTAGCAAATACTAAGTAATTAGATGAGTTGCACGGATCCCAGCACGGGCTGGGATAACGAAAAAACTGCTTCGGTAAATTTTTTATCGTCACCCCAAACAATAGGATCCATACACTCAAAAGGTTTTAGTACATTCCGTCCATGCCACCCATGCCACCCATACCGCCGGCTCCAGGCATAACTGATGCATCTTCTTTAGGTAGATCAGCAATCATGCAATCAGTAGTTAGCATCAACCCTGCAACTGATGCAGCATATTGTAATGCAGCACGAGTTACTTTAGCTGGATCTAGCACACCCATTTCAATCAAGTCACCAAACTCACCAGTACCAGCATTATAGCCATAAGCACCTTCTCCAGCTTCAACTTTATTGATAACTACACCTTGCTCATCACCACAGTTAGCAACGATCTGGCGAATTGGAGCTTCAACTGCTTTTAATACAATCTTAATTCCAGCTTCTTGATCTTGGTTATCCGCTTTAAGGTTTTTGATTGTAGCACGAGCACGAAGTAATGCAACACCGCCACCAGCAACCACACCTTCTTCTACCGCAGCACGTGTTGCATGAAGAGCATCTTCTACACGAGCTTTTTTCTCTTTCATTTCTACTTCTGTTGCCGCACCAACTTTGATTACTGCAACACCACCACCTAATTTAGCAAGACGCTCTTGTAGTTTTTCTTTATCATAATCAGATGTAGAATCTTCAACTTCTTTTCTGATTTTTTCTACACGGTTTTTGATATTAGCAACATCACCCGCACCATCAATAATAGTAGTATTTTCTTTACCAATTTCAACACGCTTAGCTTGACCTAATTGTGCTAACTCAGCTTTTTCTAGAGTTAAACCAACCTCTTCAGCAATTACAGTTCCACCAGTTAATATAGCAATATCCTCAAGCATTGCTTTACGACGATCACCAAATCCTGGAGCTTTAACCGCTACAGTTTTTAAAATACCACGAATATTATTAACTACTAATGTAGCAAGAGCTTCACCTTCGATATCTTCAGCGATAATCAATAATGGACGAGAAGTTTTAGCAACTTGCTCCAATAAAGGTAATAAATCACGAATACTACTAATTTTTTTATCACATAATAAAATAAACGGGTTTTCTAAAATAGCTTCTTGTTTTTCGGCATTATTGATAAAGTATGGAGATAAATATCCACGGTCAAATAACATACCTTCAACTACATCAAGCTCATTTTCTAAGCCACTACCATCTTCTACAGTGATAACACCTTCTTTACCTACTTTAGCCATAGCTGTAGCTATAATTTCACCAATAGCCACATCGCTATTAGCAGAAATCGAACCAACTTGAGCTATTTCTTTTGAAGTTGTACATGGTTTAGCAATTTTCTTTAATTCAGCAACGATAGCTTCGACAGCTTTATCAATACCACGTTTTAAATCCATAGGATTCATACCAGCAACTACAAATTTCATACCTTCTTTTACAATTGCTTGAGCTAAAACAGTAGCTGTAGTAGTACCATCTCCTGCTATATCAGCAGTTTTTGAGGCAACTTCTTTAACCATTTGTGCACCCATATTTTCAAACTTATCTTTAAGCTCGATTTCTTTAGCTACTGACACACCATCTTTAGTAATTAAAGGTGATCCATATGATCTTTCTAACACTACGTTACGCCCTTTAGGCCCTAATGTAACTTTAACTGCATCAGCTAAAATATTAACTCCGCGAACCATTCTGTCGCGAGCATCAATTCCAAATTTTACTTCTTTTGCTGCCATTTGTCTTATCCTTTATAAAAATTAAGCTACAACGCCTAAAATATCATCTTCACGCATTATTAAAAACTCTTTGTTATCTAACTTTACAGTTTGACCAGCATACTTACCAAAAAGAACTTTATCACCAACTTTTACACTCATACCAATTTTGGTACCATTATCCAAAACTTTTCCATCTCCTGCTGCAACAACAACACCCATATCAGGCTTTTCAACAGCACTAGCCGCTAATATTATACCTGACGCTGTTTTTTCTTCTGCTTCAACGCGTTCAACAACTACGCGATCGTGTAAAGGCTTAATAGACGCCATTTAAGAACTCCTTATAATAAAAAATTAACCATGCTTACATATAAGACATATAGCTTTATACATAATTTATTAAACATATCTCTTAAGGTTGTATATGGTACTATCAATCGATATTTCAAGAGCTGAAAATAAAATTTTTACAAAATCACCCCAAAATCAGCGACAATATATACCTACAGCAAATGTAAATATATTCAAAAGAAAATCTATGCAACAAACTATTATATACGGACAAAACGCACTATCTGAATTTAGAACATCTAAATTATCAAAAACTCTAAATGACGAAAGCTTCAAAAGTAATGAATTATATTTCATACTATCACCAAAACCACTAAATGACAAAACCATACAAAAACTAGAGCTTCTGCTAAGTGGTAGTGTAATTAAAGACATAGACATTAATACTAACAATGTAATAATTACCCCACGTTTTGGCACAATATCTGCTTGGTCTTCAAAAGCAACTGAAATTGCATACCGCTGTGGTCTAAATGATGTATCTCGCATTGAAAAAAGTATTTATTATCAAGCAAATGTAAATCTCAATAAAATAACTAATACGCTTCATGATAGAATGACTGAGTCAATAATCACTGACAAAAAACAATTAGATCAATTATTCTTAAATAATTACGGAACTACTTATACTGAAATAGATATTCTAACTCACGGCAAAACAGTCCTAGAAGAGGCTAACCAAAAAATGGGATTAGCACTATCAAGTGACGAAGTAGATTATCTTTTTGACAACTACAGCAAAATCGATAAAAATATTACTGATGTTGAACTAATGATGTTTGCACAAGCCAACAGTGAACACTGTCGCCATAAGATTTTTAATGCTGAATTTATCATAAACGGAGAAAAGGAGCAAAAAACCTTATTTCAAATGATAAAAGATACTTATAAAAACGCTCCACAAAATATATTAGTTGCTTATGATGACAATTCTTCCGTAATTTCTGGTACTACTTTTGAAGCTATCAACCCTAATTATGAAACTAAAGAATATCAATTTAAAACTGCTACGAATCATGTAATTATGAAAGTAGAAACCCATAACCACCCAACCGCAATAGAACCATTTGCAGGTGCTGCTACAGGCAGTGGTGGCGAAATTCGAGATGAAGGTGCTACTGGTCGTGGCTCCAAACCCAAAGCTGGACTATCTGGTTTTAGCGTCTCTAATCTAAACTTACATAATTTTAATGCCAATTATAGCAAACCTCATCATATCAAATCCGCACTTGAAATAATGCTACAAGGCCCTATTGGGGCAGCTAGCTTTAATAATGAATTTGGACGCCCTAACCTATGTGGTTACTTTAGAAGCTTTGAAGAAAGTGTAGATGGTATTCATTATGGTTATCATAAACCAATTATGTTAGCTGGTGGATATGGCTCTATTAGAGATGAACAAGTTACAAAAGAATCTGTAGTTGCTGGAGCTCTAATTATCCAAATCGGTGGCCCTGGGTTTTTAATTGGTTTAGGTGGTGGTTCAGCTTCTTCAATGTCTGGAGGCGACAATGAAATCGAGCTTGATTTTAATTCCGTACAAAGATCTAACCCAGAAATTGAACGCAGGTGCCAAGAAGTGATTAATACTTGTTGCTCATTGGGGCATGATAATCCGATTCTATCAATCCACGATGTTGGTGCTGGTGGCTTATCTAATGCGGTACCTGAATTAGTGCATGGCTCTGATATGGGTGGGCGATTCGAACTACGTAACATACCTAGCTATGATAATAGTATGTCACCACTAGAAATTTGGTGTAATGAATCGCAAGAACGATATGTCCTTGCAATAGCACCACAAAACCTGGATAGGTTTAGAAGTATTTGTGAGCGCGAAAACTGCCCCTTTGCTGTTTTGGGAGTTGCAACAAAAAATAAACAACTAATATTAAATGATACCAAATTTAATAATACCCCAATAAATATGGATACCGATATTCTGCTTGGCAAACCCCCTAAAACCATAAAAAATGTAACTTACACTCCAAAAAACATAGTCAGTCAATTAGATAGCAAAAAGCTTAAAATTGAAGAAGCACTATATAAAGTTATCGTTCACCCAACGGTTGCTAATAAATCTTTTTTGATCACAATTGGTGATAGAAGTGTTGGTGGTAATACAGTACGCGATCAGATGGTTGGTAAATGGCAAGTTCCCGTATCTGATTACGCAATTACCGCTTTTGGGATGTTGGATAAGTCAGGTGAAGTAATGGCTATTGGTGAAAAAACCCCAGTTGCTATATTAAATGCAAGAGCATCTGGTCGTCTTGCTATAGCTGAAAGCCTAACCAATATTCTAGGTAGTAAGATAACAAATCTTAATGATATTAAGCTATCTGCAAACTGGATGGCAAGCTGCGGAAGTCATAACCAAGATGCCCTACTCTACCAAACAGTAGAAGCGGTAAGCCAAACATGTAAGCTACTAAATATCGCAATTCCAGTTGGCAAAGATTCACTTTCCATGAAAATGAAATGGCAAGATAATGGATATAGTAAAGAAGTAATTTCACCAGTATCAGTTATTATTTCTGCCTTTGCAACTACCAATGATGTTACTTCTCATATAACTCCTGAATTAGTAGCAAACCCAAACAGTAGAATTATTTTAGTAAGTTTAGACAATCAAACCCGAATGGGTGCAAGTATACTACAAGAATGCTACCATGACATTGGTGGTACAACACCTGATATTGATAATCTAGAACAACTAAAAAACCTATGTGAATTCTTAATACAAACCCATGATGATATTCTTTCTTATCATGATAGATCAGACGGTGGATTGATTATCACTTTATGTGAAATGATATTCGCTAGTCGTATTGGAATAGCAATTAAACTAAACAATGAAAATCCAATGGAATTTTTGTTTAATGAAGAAATCGGCGTTGTGTTACAAGTAGCTGATAATAAACTTGATAAGATTAAAAA
>CANEUJ010000077.1 GCA_947441745.1 Neisseriaceae bacterium
AAGATCAATTATTTCAGGTTTACCACGAACTAAACCATCAACCTGACAATAAATACATCTCCAGTTACAAGCATTATTAACATTTAAGTTTATACCAAGAGACACACCTTCACTACGCCTAGATACTACAGGGTATAAATAGGTAAAATTATTAAATATCCTAGAGTGATCTGCGATTGTTAAGTGTGTCATGGTTAGTTTATTTATGCTTAGGAATTAATAATATCGGTATATTGGAACCTTGAGAAATGTCTTCAGCAACTCCACCAGCAATTAGATGAGAGAATGAGCCCAAATTATGCGATCCTATGATAAATAAATCAGTATGCCAAGCTTTAGCATCCTCAAGGAGTAAATTTGATAAACCAGCACCATAATTTTCTAATAGTACAATTTCGGCTTGAACATGTTTATTTTTTATAGTCTCTTTGATATGTTCGACAAATTCTTTAGCAATAGACAGAATACTATCCTTTAATTCGTTAGCACCAATCATTTCAATCCCAAAAGTCATTTGCTCAAAGTTTACTACATGAGCAATCCTAAGTTTTGCGTTATTAGATAGAGCTAATTCGATAGCTTTGTTTAAAATATGTTCAGAAACATCTGAACTGTCAACAGGTACATATATTTTATGAAACATAATAAATCTCCTACATATTAAACTTTTTCAATTTTGGCAATATTGAGGTCAAGATTTTTCTTACCAATCCCAATAAAGAAAATTTCAGCTGTAATTTTCTTACCATCAATATTTAATCGTAACACTTTACCATTACCAAATTTGGCATGTTTCACCATATCTCCGATTTTTATTATCTCATCACAGTTAGCAAGTGTAACCCTAGATATTTTGGTTTCTGGATTAGATACTTCGGTTGGAGTTAGATGGTGTAGATCAATATCAGAATCCACTAAACTAGAACACCCTATTTTACTAATGCCTGAAATATTAAGGATTAGCTCATTTGGGATTTCATTAACAAATCGTGATACTGGTGCTGAAATACGTTTACCCCACATTAAGCGACTGCACGCCCGTAGTAAATAAAGCTTTTTACAGGCACGAGTGATTGCTACATACATTAGTCTTCGTTCTTCTTCGAGATTTTGTTGCGAATCAAAACAGTTCTCATGTGGAAATAACCCATCCTCAAGTCCAACTATAAATACAGTGTCAAACTCGAGACCTTTGGCTGCATGAACCGTCATTAATTGAACTGGCTGTTCATACATTTGGGCTTGCCCTTCTCCAGACTCAAGTACTGCATGGGACAAAAATGTAGCTAAGTTATTATTAACTTCATCTTCAGCCTTAAAATTGGTTGCGGCACTGACTAGTTCATTAAGATTTTCTAAGCGCTCAGCTCCATTTTTTTTGTCAAGGCGATACATTTCGGCGACCCCACTTTCTTCTACAACAAGACTAATTAAGTCAGGTAAGCTTAAGTGTTTTTGATCTATCTTTTGAATTATATTGGTAAATTTAGCTAAATTAATACCTGCTTTGCCATCACTTAAATTGCATGCTTCAAATAAGGAGGTGTTTTTTTCTTTGGCAATGTTTTGTAAGTTTTCGATGGCTTTGGAACCCAAACCACGAGCAGGAACATTTACTACCCGTAAAAAAGCTTCATTATCATTTTTATTTAGAATAAGTCTAAGATAGGATAGTATATGTTTCACTTCTTGACGATCAAAAAAGCGAAGTCCGCCATAGACTTTATAGGGAACACCTTCTGAATAAAATAATTGTTCAAAAATTCGGGATTGGGCGTTGGAGCGATACAAAATTGCTATTGATGATGTGCTTTTACCGGATGCTAAAAGTGATTTTATCTCATCTGTTACGAAGTAAGCTTCGTCTTCTTCGGTATAGCCTTCGTATAGACTGATTTTGTCGCCATCACTTTTCTGTGTCCATAGCGTTTTTCCAATACGTTCATTATTTTTATCGATAATTGCATTTGCTGCTGAGAGTATATTGGGAGTTGAGCGATAATTTTGTTCCATCCGAATAGGGTCGTTTACACTGAAATCATGCAAAAAAGTCTGCATATTAGCAACACGTGCTCCACGAAAAGAATAAATAGATTGATCATCATCACCAACAGCAAACATATTTCCACATGAGCTACCTAGTAATTTTAGCCATTGGTATTGTAAATGGTTAGTATCTTGAAATTCATCAACCAAAATATGTTTGAATTGATTACGATAAATATCAAGAACGTCTTTATTAACTGATAGCATTTCATAGCTTCTAAGTAATAGCTCAGTAAAATCAACCAAACCATCACGATTACATATTAATTCATATTCCAAATATAAATCTAACCAAGTTTGCTGACGCATTCCGTTTGGAGTTATTTGATTAGCCCTTAAGCCATGTTCCTTTTGGTGATTAATAAATTTTTGTAGTTCGCGTGAAGAGTAATGATCTTCATCTAGATTTGCGGCTTTTATAATTCTTTTAAGTAAACTTAGTTGATCTTGTACATCAAGTATTTGAAAATAAGCCGGTAATCCAGCTTCCTTGTGATGCTTTGTTAGTAAGCGTAAGGAAATCGAATGAAAAGTTCCAATCCACATTGATCTAGCTGTAATTGATAATTTACTAGATACTCGGTGAAGCATTTCTTTAGCTGCTTTATTAGAAAAAGTTACGGCTAATACTTCATGTTCTTTCAAATTCTGCTCATTAATTAACCAAACTATACGAGTTGTTAGAACTTTTGTTTTACCGCTTCCAGCACCTGCTAATACAAGCATAGAGCCATTATTATGCGTTACAGCACTTAGCTGCTTTTGATTTAAACTTGCTAACACAATTTTCTCTCCACATAATTATCTAATAACAGTAATATAGTATATCACAATTTTCTCGCCCATGTTTGTATGTAAATGTATAAAGTTTCTGATACAATCAAGTCTTGAATGTTATAAATAATTCTATCATTTATTATCAAGGTATCATTTATGCAAAGCTATCCAATAAAGAACCTATATCAAGTTATTGAAACTAACGTAAAAAAAGCAGCAAATAGAACTATCATTTTTGAAGAAGATTTAAAAATTAGTAATCTTGAGTTTAGAAGTCGTGTAGATTCTATAGCATTATTTTTGCATAGAAATGGTATAAAACCTCAAGATAAAGTTGCTTTGATAATGTCAAACTCATGGCAATTTATTGTAAATTTATTTGCAATTAGTAAAATTGGTGCTATAGCGGTACCAGTTAATAACTTCTTAAAAGAAGATGAGATAGCGTATATTCTTACTGATTCTCAATCAAAACTTTTATTTTGTTCTAATAAATTTGCTAATGAAACCAAAAATTTAATTAAGAAAACGGATCTAGATAAAATAGTTTGGGTAGATGGATTCCCATTGGAAAACGATAAAAATATCGACTACAGTAAGCTTTTTGCTATTTTTCAAGGCTCTGAAGAGGCTTACGACTCAAAACTTGAGGATACAGCTTTGATTGTTTATACTTCAGGCACTACGGGTAAACCAAAGGGTGCTATGCTATCTTTCAAAAACATTTTCGCGGACTGTATTGGTGCACAAAATCTTATGAATGTTAAAGATGGTAAAATTAAATTATTGTGTTATTTACCGATGTTTCATGCCTTTACTCTTACAGCTACAGTTCTTTTGCCAATATACACCAATAGTGGAGTTATTGTTATTCGTGCTATTGCAGGAATTAAAGATTTCAAAAATTTATTAAAACAGCTTCTATTAAAACGTTGTACATTTTTCACTGGAGTTCCTGATATTTACAATGCAATGGCAAAAGCTAAATTGCCTTGGTATTTTCATTGGTTTCATAATGTTAAAGGCTTTATATCCGGTGCGGCACCTTTATCTGAAGAAGTGCATAATCGCTTTAGTGCGTCATTTAAGCGTGGGAAATTACTTGAAGGGTATGGGATTAGTGAATGTTCTCCCGTAGTTTCTTGTAACTCTCCAACAGCTAATAAAAAAGGTTCTGTTGGTCAAGCATTGTCATGTTGTACTGTTAAAATATTTGATGAGAATATGAATGAAGTGCCAATTGGTGAAACTGGTGAAATCTGTGTTAAGGGGGATAATGTAATGCAAGGTTACTATAATCGCCCTAATGATACGGCGGAAGCGATAGTAAACTCTTGGTTTAGAACTGGTGATATTGGGCGTATTGATAGTGAAGGATTTATTTTTATCATTGATAGAATCAAAGATTTGATAATTCATAAAGGGATGAATATCTATCCGCGTGAAATTGAGGAATGGCTATATACTTATGAGAAGGTTAATGCATGTGCAATAATTGGAGCCAAAGACAAAGATGATAATGAAATCCCGATGGCATATATTGAGTTAAAAGAAGATGTAATGGCAGATGAAGCTGAAATAAAAGCTTTTTTACAGCCACATCTTGCAGCGTTTAAAATGCCCAGAAAAGTGTATTTTGTAGAAAAGCTACCGCGTAATGCTACTGGTAAAATACTTAAACGTGAATTAAGAGAATTAGCAAAAAATGGAGAAGTTAAATGATAAGAACTAGATTTGCACCCTCACCCACAGGTTTTTTGCACATTGGTGGTGCGAGAACTGGGTTATTTTCTTGGGCGTATGCACGGCACAAGAGCGGTCAATTTATTTTAAGAATAGAAGATACCGATATTGAACGCTCTACCAAAGAGTCTGTGGATAGTATTATTGATGCTATGGACTGGCTGGGATTAACTTATGACGAGGGTCCATACTTTCAAACTAAGCGAATGGATCGCTATAAAGAAGTTATCGCAACAATGCTTGAGAAAGGTCTTGCCTATCCTTGTTATTGCTCTAAGGAAGAACTTGATGCTATGCGTGAAGAGCAAATGGCTAAAGGTCAAAAACCTAAGTATGATAAACGTTGTTTACATAACAAAGTAGTTAAGCCAAACGTAAACCCAGTGATACGTTTTAAAAATCCAGACTCAGGTAGCGTGGTTTGGGATGATCTGGTTAAGGGTAGGATAGAAATTAATAATTCCGAGCTTGATGATTTGATTATTGCTAGAAGTGATGGTACTCCGACTTATAATTTTTGTGTGGTAGTTGATGACTTAGATATGCAAATTAGCCATGTTATTCGAGGTGATGACCATGTTAATAACACCCCAAGGCAAATTAATATTTTATCGGCTCTTGGAGCCTCTATTCCATTATACGCTCATACTCCAATGATACTTCGTGAAGACGGTCATAAGATGTCCAAACGAACTGATGCAGTTAGTGTAATGCAATATCGCGATATGGGTATTTTACCTGAAGCTTTATTAAATTATCTAGCACGTTTATGTTGGGGGCATGGGGATGATGAGGTATTTAGTCTAGAGCAATTTATTGATTGGTTTAGTTTAGATAATATTTCGGTTTCACCTGCTCGTTTTGATATTAAAAAATTATTGTGGGTGAATTCTCAGCATATTAAAACCTACCCTAATGATAAACTCGTTGATTTGGTAATTGATGTATGGATTCGTAATAATGATACGGTATTAACAGATGTAGAAAATAATCAACATCTAAAATTAGTTGATGTAATTAATTTTATTAAACCAAGAGTTGATAATATAAACACTCTAGCTTATCAGTGTAGTTATATGTATAAACCACTTATTGTAGCTACTGAAGATAGAGAAAACCACCAAACTGTGAAAGCACATGAGTTATTATCCAAATTTGGTACTGGATTAAGTCAATTACAAGGATGGTCACTAGAAGCGGTAAAAGCATACATAAAAGAGTTTTGTGCAATAGAGAATATTAAGATGCCAGAACTAGGTATGCCATTAAGGTTAAAATTATGTGGTACTACCCAAACTCCATCGTTTGATAATATCGTATATCTTCTGGGGCAAGATGTAGTTATAAATAGATTAAATAGCTAATATATTGATTATAAATAGGTATGATAAATGCATGCGACTCGAATTGAAATTGATACTAAGCAGTTTATTTTAAATTTGCAGGCAATTCAAAATAAAGTATCGAATGTTAAAATTTGTTTACCATTAAAGGCTAATGCCTACGGGCATGGTATCTTACAAATGGCACAAGTTGCCATGCCCTATGTTGATTATCTAGCTGTCGCTTTTTGGGGAGAGGGGAGGTTCTTACGAGAGAATGGTATTACACTTCCAATTTTGGTATTTGGTGCTTTTGGTAGCGAAGATGTTCCTGAGCTTGTTACTAATAAATTAGAAATCACCATCTCATCTATCTTCAAAGCGACTCAAATTGCTAATTATTGTAAAAGTTCAGGTCAAAGGGCAAGAGTACATATAAAAGTTGATACTGGAATGAATAGAGTTGGGGTTAGGGTTGAAGCTGCTCCTGAATTACTAAAATATGTTTTATCATTACCAGAGTTAGAGTTGGTGGGAATATACTCACATTTAGCTACTGCAGATGAAGATGATAGAACATTTACCTTAAAGCAAATTAATAGTTTTAAACAAGTAATAAATTTAGCTAAAAGCTTCAAACCAGATATAGTTTGCCATTTGGCAAATTCTGCTGGGGTGTGCTACTATACAGATAGTTATTTTGATATGGTTCGTCCTGGTATTCTTAGTTATGGTTATTTTCCAAGACCGCTAGATATACATAATACCGAATCTTTGTCGCAAATAAAGCCATGTTTCAGTCTTAAATCTCGAGTAATTTATACTAAGACTGTCGAAAAAAATCAAGGTATTAGTTATAATCATAGGTATATTACAAAAAGTCGTACTAGAGTAATAACAATACCAATTGGCTATGGTGATGGCTATCCGCGCATATTATCTAATATTGGGGAGGTTATTGTAAGAGGGCATAAATACACTATTTCTGGAACAATATGTATGGATATGTTAATGGTAGATATTGGTGAAAATGGTGTTTCTTATGTAGATGATGAAGTTATACTAATTGGTAGACAGGGTGATTCTGAGATAACGATTAATAGTGTTGCAGATAAATGTGCTACTATCATTTATGAAATATTATGTGGGTTTATTGACCGTATCCCTCGGGTCTATTTATGATATAATTTTGGAAGTTGCAAAAAATATTTTTTTGATAGTTTTTAGCTATTAGTTATTTAAATATTATTAATTAGATTTATTGCATTGCTACTGATAAAATTATTACTTAGGTATAAAGTTAAAGAATAAGTCTTTGGTTATAAATAAATTATTTTTTAGGAGTTTTAAATATGTATAAGAAAATTTTGAAAGTTATTGGGATTTCAGGTGCATTAGTATCTGCTAATAGTGCTAATGCAGGTACTAATGCTAAAACTATTATTACCGCACCAACTTTGAATCTTGCACCATTACGAAATCTAAATCTGGTAGATAATCCTATGGATAAAGATTATAAATATCATCAAGCATTTAAAAAGCTAGATGTCAATCAATTAAAAAAAGATATGGAGGCTTTATTAACACAGCAACAAGATTGGTGGCCAGCGGATTTTGGTAATTATGGGCCATTATTTGTTAGATTAAGTTGGCATGATGCTGGAACATATAGAATTTATGATGGTAGAGGTGGTGCTAATCGTGGGCAACAGCGTTTTTCGCCTTTAAATAGTTGGCCTGATAATGTAAATCTTGA